>NZ_JBSFZS010000181.1:0-11010 GCF_053600395.1 Streptomyces sp. NPDC005070
CCACCGTGGACTCCTGCGGCACCACCGACACCACGATCCGCTCAGGCTGGCCCGCCGCCGCGTTCGTCGCTCCGCGCGGCCCCCACGCATACCCCCTGCGCACCTTCGGACGCCTGGACATCGTGGTCAACAACGCGGCGACCAACCAGCCCTACGGCCCGCTCATGGACGCCGACCCGGAACGCTGGCGCGAAGCCTTCGCCGTGAACGTAGAGGCGCCGCTGCGCCTGGTGCAGTACGCCTGGCGGTCCTGGATGGGCGAGCACGGCGGGTCCGTGGTCAACGTCTGCACGGAGGGCGCCGCACACGTCGGCCCTCAGATCGGGGCGTACGGCACCAGCAAGGCCGCCCTGCTCCATCTGACCCGGCAACTGGCTGGCGAGCTGGCCCCGAAGGTGCGGGTCAACTCGGTCTCCCCCGGCCTCGTCCGTACCGAGATGGCCCGCTTCGTGTGGGAGGGCGCCGAGGCCGGACTGGGCGCCTCGCTCCCGCTCGGACGCATCGGACGGCCCGAGGACGTCGCCGCCGCCGTGACCTGGCTGGTCTCCGACGCGGCCGGGTGGATCACCGGCGCCGACCTGCTGGTCGACGGGGGCACGCGCGTGAGGGCGGCCTACTCCGGCGCCCCCGCCGCACCCGTCCAGGAACGGCTGCGGCAGCGGACCCCCGGCATACGAGGGTCCGCGCCGTAGGGTGTGTCCGCCCTGGCCGCAGGCTCACCACTTGCCGGGCGCGTAGTCCTTCATGAAGACGCCGTACAGGTCCTCGCCCAGCTCGCCGCGGACGATCGGGTCGTACACGCGGGCCGCGCCGTCGACGAGGTCGAGGGGGGCGTGGAAGCCCTCGTCGGCCAGGCGCAGCTTGTCGTAGTGCGGGCGCTCGTCGGTGATCCAGCCGGTGTCGACCGAGGTCATCAGGATGCCGTCGGTCTCGAACATCTCCTGGGCGCTGGTACGGGTCACCATGTTCATGGCGGCCTTCGCGGCGTTCGTGTTCGGGTGACCGGCACCCTTGTAGCCGCGGCCGAACACGCCCTCCATCGCGGAGACGTTGACGACGTACGCGCGCCCGGTGGACGCCGTACGGGCGGCCTCGGCCATCTGCGGCCGCAGCTTGCTGATCAGGATGAACGGCGCCGTGTAGTTGCAGAGCTGGGTCTCGAGCAGTTCGACCGGGGAGATCTGCTCGATGGTCTGCACCCAGGTGTTGCTGTCGACGACGTCGGGGAGCAGGCCGCCCGCGTCGATGGCGGTGCCCTCGCGGTGGCGGACCACGCTGGCGTTGCCGGCGACCAGGGCGAGGTCGGCCACCTTCTGCGCCTCGAGGCCGGAGACGCCCACGGGCAGCGCCTGCAGTCCGTCGACCGCGCCGGAGTTGAATGCGCCGATGACGTGCTGGGCGGGCAGTTCACCGGCCGGCAGCGGGGCGCTCTCGGCCTCGACGAGCGCGGAGTAGGCGGAGGGCAGCCGGCGCACGGTCTGCGTGGCGTTGTTGATCAGGATGTCGAGCGGGCCCTGCTCGGCGACGCGGTCGGCCAGGGCGACGGCCTGGGCCGGGTCGCGCAGGTCGATGCCGACGACCTCCAGGCGGTGGATCCAGTCCGCCGAGTCGTCCATGGCCTTGAAACGGCGGATCGCGTCGTTCGGGAAGCGCGTGGTGATCGTGGTGTGCGCACCGTCACGCAGCAGGCGCAGCGCGATGTACATGCCGATCTTGGCGCGGCCGCCGGTGAGCAGCGCCCGCTTGCCGGTGAGGTCGGTACGGGCGTCGCGGCGCGAGCGGTTCAGGGCGGCGCAGTCCTGGCAGAGCTGGTGGTAGAAGTAGTCGACCTCGACGTACCGCGCCTTGCAGGTGTAGCAGGAACGCGGGCGCTGGAGTATGCCCGCGATCTTGCCCTCCTCCGTCACCGACGACGGCAGGATGCCCTCGGTCTCGTCGTCGATGCGCTGGGCGGAACCGGTCGCGGTGGACTCGGTGACCAGCTTGTCGTGGGCCGTCTTGGCGGCGCGGCGCTCCTGGCGGCGGCGCTGCTTCACCATGCGGTAGATGCCGGCGGTGGCGCGGCGCACGGCGATCGCGTCGGGGTGGTCGACCTCGATCTTCTCGAGTTCGTCGAGCACGCCGAGGCAGACGGCCAGCCGCTCCGGGTCGATGCCGGGACCGAACGCGACGTCCGCCACATCTGTCGTGTCCACGGCGGGGGTAGCCCGGCCGTCCTCTGTCACCGTCATCGCTGCTGCCGTTCCTCGGGTGGTGCGCCGCGTTCGAACCGCGCTCGCTTTCGAAGGCGGAATTTTACGGACCAATCGCGCGCGGCACCAAACCCGTCGTGATCATGGCGTGCAGGCGGTGATCAGTACGCGCACCTCCTCGGCCAGGGAACGGGCCAGCAGATCGAGGTCGGGGACGGCCTCGGCGTCGGCCACGAGCCCGTAGTGGACCTTCCCCCGGTACGTCGAGACGGCCACCGCGAGGGCCTGGCCGCGGGCCAGCGGGGCGAACGGATAGACCTCGGTGAGCGGGCAGCCGCCGAGCTTCAGGCCGAGGCTGGGCAACGGCACGCTGGTGACGAGGATGTCGAACAGCAGCCGGGCGGCCTGGCCCACGACGGGCCCGCCGATCCGGTGTCCGAGCGGCGGCACGTGGTCCGCGAGCAGCGCGACGGCGCCCGCGCCCCGGTTGGGTCCGGCGTCCTTGTTCCGGTCCATCGCCGTCCGTACGGCACGCAGCCGCCCGAGCGGGTCCGGGTCGTCGACGGGAAGCCGTATCAGGTAGCCGGAGAGCCGGTTGCCCTGCGGGTGAGCCGTGCGCGGCCTGCGCCGGGAGACGGGGATCAGGGCGCGCGGGGAGACTCCCTCGCTGCCGTCGCCGCGCTCGTCGAGCCAGCGGCGCAGCGCGCCCGCGACCACGGCGATCAGGACGTCGTTGACGGTGCCGCCCACGCTCTTGCGGACGATGTGCACGTCGTCGAGGTCGACGACCACGCCGGCGGTGCGCCGGGTGCCGGTGGGCGCGGAGGTGAGGGCGGGCGAGGACTGCGCGGTGAGGGTGGCGCGGGCCACCGAGGTGCCGATGTCGAGGGCGCGGCTCACGTCGGAGAGGGTGCCGCGGACCAGTCCCGGCAGCTTGCGGACGTCCGGGAAGAGCCCCCGGGGCGGTTCCGCGGGGCGCGGGCGGGGTTCCGGCAGGTCCATCGGGTCCATGATGGCGGCGGCGAGCATCAGGGCCCTGAGCCCGTCGGCGAGCGCGTGGTGGAACTTGAAGAGCACCGCGAACGACGTGCCGTCCTCGCCGGGCAGCACATGCGCCTCCCACGGCGGCCGGCCGCGCTCCAGCGGGCGTTCCATGAGCCGGCCGGCCTCGGCGTGGAAGTCGGCGGTCGGCTTGTGCAGCAGGACGTGGTCCAGCGGCTCGAAGTCGGGCGCGGGCTCGCGGGCGGCGCCGCCGAAGGCGAGGGGTGCGGTGGGCTGCCAGACGTCGCGGATGCGCATGCGCAGCCCGGGGACGGCGGCGGCGCGGGCCGCGAGCAGGTCCGCGGCGTGGGCGCCTGCGGTGGGCGAGTGCGCGGCGAAGACACCGAGTGCTCCGAGGTGCATCGGGTGCCGGTCGGACTCGATGTTCCAGAACGCCAGGTCGAGTGGTGCGAGGAGGTCGGAGATCAAGGGCTTGCTCTCGCGTCGACGACGGGTGGACGTGCAGTCAAACCCGTACAGGTGATTACGGTCAAGTACGATCAAGTTACGCACAGTTAACAGCGCATTAAGTCCCGCCCCTCCGAGGAGGGGCGGAACTCATTCTCCTCAGTGCATGCCGGGTGTCACTTCAGGACCGGCGGCGCGGCGGTGGCCGCCGTTCCCCACTCGGACGGCTCCGAGCCGACCGTGAAGCGGAGGGAACGGATGCCCTTCAGCGTGCCGGTCGTCAGATACGTACGGCCGTACGGCGAACCGTCGAGGCGGGCCGACCGGATGTACCGGTCGGTGTCCGAGGTGCCCGGCGCCGTGACCGTCAGGGCGCCGCGCGGGTAGTAGCGCCGGTCGAGGGTCAGGTCGACCCGCTCGAAGACGGGCGTGGACAGACCCCAGGTGTCGTATCCGGGCTGCACCGGGAAGATCCCGATGGACGACAGGACGTTCCAGGCGGACATCGTGCCGAGGTCGTCGTTGCCGGTCATGCCGGTCGGCGCGTCGGTGAACAGGGTCAGCGCCGCGTGCACGACGTCGGTCGTCTTCCACGGCTGTCCGGTGGACAGGTAGGTGTACGGGGCGATCAGGTCGGGCTCGTTCTGCGGGTTGTACTTGTCGGCGTTGTAGTAGGCGTACGGGCCGTTGACCCAGACCTCGCGGGCCGTCTTCGCGGGGTCCTGCAGCAACCGGTCGTAGGCGAAGAACGAGTCGAGCCGGTCGTTCGCGGCCTGCTTGCCGCCGATCAGGCCGATCATGCCCGGCAGGTCCTGCGGTACGAGCCACTGGTACTGCCAGGCCGTGCCCTCGTGGAAGGCTACGCTCTGGGCCGGGTCGACGGGCCCGGTGAAGGCTCCGGCGCCGTCCCGGGCACGGAAGAAGCCGGTCGAAGGGTCGTGGATCGCGCGGTAGTTCTGGGACCGCGCCAGGTAGCGCGCCGCGTCCTCGGTGTGGCCGAGGTCCCGTGCCATCGCGCCGAGCACGGCGTCCGACAGGGCGTACTCCAGGGTCACGGAGCCACCGTGGTCGTAGTCCGAGTCGCCGGACTTCGCGTGCGGACGGCCCTTGAGGTACGGGGCGAAGCCGTTCGCGATGTACTCCCGGTTCTCCTCGCGGCCCACGGCCGGCGAGTCGGCCGGCGGCACGCCGTCGGCGTTCTTCTTCAGCGCCTGGTACGCACGCTCCTCGTACCCCTTGAGCAGGCCCTGCTGGTAGGCGTTGGTGAGGAACGGGGTGACCGGGTCGCCGGTCATGATGTTCGTCTCCACCGTGCCGTAGCCCCACTTGGGCAGCCAGCCGCTCTCCTCGTCGATCCTGATCACCGAGATCGCCATGTCCCGGGCCTCGCGGGGCGCGAGCAGGGACAGGAGCTGCGACTGGGTGCGGTAGGTGTCCCACAGCGACCAGTTCTGGTAGTACGTGAAGCCCTTGGCGCGGTGGATCCGCCGGTCCCAGCCGGTGTAGCGGCCGTCGGCGTCGCTGCCGATGTTGGGCGCGAGGAAGGACCGGTAGAGCGACGAGTAGAAGGTGCGGCGCAGCGTGTCGGTGCCGCCCTCCGCACGGACGTCGTCGAGCCGGTCCTCCCAGGCGTGGCGGGCGTCGGCGCGGACCTCGTCGAAGGAACGGCCGCCCTCGGAACGGAGGTTGACGGCCGCTCCGCGGGCGTCGACGTACGAGAGCGCGGTGGTCGCCTCGACCGTGCGGTCCTCGGTGGTGTCGAAACGTACGAAGGCCCCGGTGCGCCCGGTGGTGCCGGCCGCCTTCGCGGCGCCGGTGACGGTGTCGCCGTTCCAGGTGCCCGAGGTGGTGAACGGCCGGTCGAAGCGGGTGACCGTGTACACCGTGTAGGGCTTGGTGGCCTGGCAGAAGCCGCTGCCGGTGATCTCCGTGCGGACGGTCCGGTCGTCCAGGATCTCGACCTTCGTGGCCACCGTCCTGTGCAGCGACTGACCGGCGTTCAGCAGCACGTTGGCCTTGTCGGTGGCCGGGAAGGTGTAGCGCTGCACCCCGGTGCGCGCGGTGGCCGTCAGCTCGGCCTCGATCCCGGACTTCAGGTCCGCCCGGTAGTAGCCGGGGTGCGCCTCCTCGGTCTCGTGGCCGAATTCCGCCGCGTACTGCGCGTCGTCCGTCCGGGTGATGTCCCCCGTGGTGGGCAGCACGGGCAGGTCGCCGCCGAGACCGCAGCCGACGCCCGAGAGGTGGACGAGGGAGAAGCCGCGGACGTGGTTCTGGGAGTGGTCGTAGCCGGTGTTGTGGCCGGTGTCCGGCGAGAACTGCACCATGCCGAAGGGCACGGCGGCGCCAGGGTAGGTGTTGCCCTCGTTCTGGGTGCCGATGAACGGATTGACCAGGTCGGTGAGTTGGCCGTCGCGCGGCTCGGCGGCCTGTGCGGTGGGCAGGGCGAACAGCGCGGACGCTGTCACCAGTCCCGCCGTGCACAGGCGCAGGCGCCGGGTCCATCTCATGCGGGAGACCTCCGGTGGGTGATCGACATCGTTGTCCTCATGCATGGTCGGGGCGGGGGACCCGCTTTCCGGGCAACCGGAGGGAATCCCGCGGGACGCGTCGCGCCGGGGCGCGGTACGCCGGGACCATCCGAACGATGACATCGTTGTCAGGTTGTACAACGTTGTCATCGGCGGCAGTTGGCATGACAGCACGGGGTTCCGCGGCCCGTCCAGGGACATGACAAGCGGGGTCCGACAACGGCCGGAAGTCGCCGTGGACGGACCCCTGCGGCCTCTCGCGAGGTCCGTGAAGCCGGTCAGGGCACGCGCTGGCCCTTGCCCAGGGCGATCACCCCGGCCTTGGACACCGTGTAGAGGTCGGTGTCGCGTTCCGGATTGACGCCGATCGTCGCACCCGGCGGTACCTCGACGTTCTTGTCGAGCACCGCGCCGCGCACCACGGCGCCCCGCCCGATCTTGACGTTGTCGTGCAGGACCGAGCCCTGCACGACCGCACCGGGGTCGACGACCACGCCCGGTGACAGCACCGACCGTGTCACCTGCCCGCGGATCAGGCACCCCGCGCTGATGATGGACTCGCTGGCGATGCCGCCCGCGTTGAACCGCGCCGGCGAGAGCTGCCCCGAGCTCGTGTAGACGGGCCAGCTCCGGTTGAACAGGTTGAACGCGGGACGCTCGGCGATCAGGTCCATGTGGGCGTCGTAGTACGCGTCGAGGGTGCCCACGTCACGCCAGTAGCCCTGGTCGCGGGTGGTCTCGCCGGGCACGTGGTTGTCGCTGAAGTCGTAGAGCTGCGCCTCGCCCCGCTCGGTGAGCGCGGGCAGGATCGAACCGCCCATGTCGTGAACGGAGTTGTCGTCCTCGGCGTCCCGCTGGAGCGCCTCGACGAGCGCCTTGGTGGTGAAGACGTAGTTGCCCATCGAGGCGAAGACGCACTCGGGGTCGTCCGCGAGGCCCGGCGGGTCGGCGGGCTTCTCCAGGAAACCGCGCACGCTCTGGCCGTCGGAGCCCGGGCTGATGACCCCGAAGGAGGACGACTCGGCGCGCGGCACGCGTATGCCGGCCACCGTCACGCCGGCCCCGCTCTCGATGTGCTGGGCGAGCATCTGCCGGGGGTCCATCCGGTAGACGTGGTCGGCGCCGAACACCGCGACGTACTCGGGCTGTTCGTCGTGGATCAGGTTGAGCGACTGGAGGATCGCGTCCGCGCTGCCGAGATACCAGCGGGGCCCGAGCCGCTGCTGGGCCGGAACGGGGGTCACGTAGTTGCCGAGCAGGCTCGACATCCGCCACGTGGTGGTGATGTGCCGGTCCAGCGAGTGCGACTTGTACTGCGTCAGCACGCAGATGCGCAGGATGTCGGCGTTCACGAGATTGGAGAGGACGAAGTCCACGAGGCGGTACGTGCCGCCGAAGGTCACCGCCGGTTTCGCCCGGTCCGCGGTGAGCGGCATCAGCCGCTTACCCTCACCGCCCGCCAGTACGATTCCCAGCACCGAAGGTCCACCGCGCCCACCGCGCCGCATGCCGCCGCCCCTCTACGCCCGGTGGGGCCGTGCCCGGCTGCCCGGGCCCCGCCCCGTGTTCCGAAGTTCGCCTGTCTGAACGGTTACCCCGCTTTGAGGACTTCCTCGTACAGCCGGACGGTCCTCCGCGCCACGGCGTCCCAGCCGAACTCCCCCACCGCACGCCGCCGTCCGGCCTCGCCCATGCGCCGTGCCGCGGCGGGGTCCGCGAGCACGGAGTCCAGAGCCGTCGCGAGCCCCGCCTCGAAGTCGCCCTGGAGCGGCACGAGAAGGCCCGTCTCGCCGTGCTCGACCACCTCGGGAATGCCGCCGACGCGCGAGGCCACCACGGCCGTTCCGCAAGCCATCGCCTCCAGGTTGACGATGCCGAGCGGCTCGTACACCGAAGGGCAGACGAACACGGCCGCGTGGGTGAGCAGTTGGATGACATCGGGCCGCGGCAGCATCTGCGGGATCCAGTGCACGCCGTCCCGCACGGCGCTCAGCTCCCGGTACAACTCGCGGAACTCGCGGTCGATCTCCGGGGTGTCGGGGGCGCCCGCGCACAGCACCACCTGGGCGGCCGGGTCGATGTCCCGTACCGCGCGCAGGAGATGGGGCACCCCCTTCTGCCGGGTGATGCGGCCGACGAACAGGATGTACGGGCGCGCGCTGTCCAGGCCGATCCGCTCCAGGACCTCGGTGCCGTGGTCGGGCCGGTACAGGGTGGTGTCGATGCCGTTGTGCACGACGCGCACCCTGGCCGGGTCCAGGCCCGGGTAGCAGCCGAGGATGTCGTCGCGCATGGCGCCGGAGACGGCGATCACGGCGTCGGCGGCCTCGACGGCGGTGCGCTCGGCCCAGCCGGAGAGGGCGTAGCCGCCGCCGAGCTGCTCGGCCTTCCAGGGCCGCAGCGGTTCGAGCGAGTGGGCGGTCATCACGTGCGGAATGCCGTGCAGGAGCTTTCCGAAGTGTCCCGCGAGGTTCGCGTACCAGGTGTGGGAGTGGACGAGGTCGCGGCCTTCGAGCGCGGCGGCGATGGAGAGGTCCACGGAGAAGGTGCGCAGGGCGTCGTTGGCGCCGTCGAGCGCGTTCCAGGGCCGGTGGCGGACGACTCCGCCGGCGGCGCCCTCGCCCCAGCAGTGCACGTCCAGTTCGGTGAGGGCCCGCAACTCCCTTGCCAGGAACTCGACATGGACGCCCGCACCGCCGTAGACGTCCGGCGGATACTCCCGGGTCAGCAGTCCCACGCGCACACAGAACCCCCGTCCTAGCCGGCTGGTGCCCCTCATGGTCACTCAGTTGAAGCCGATACGGAAGACCGCGACAGTCGCGCCCGCGCCGGGTCCGGTGGGATGCCGGCGCCGGGGTCCGCCGGCCGCCGGCGTCCGGCCCGTCGTACGCCGGTGCCGGATCGGGTGGACGACGGTGCCCGATCCGGCAGGCGACGGCGCCGGGCCCGGCGGGGCGGCCGGGTCGGCTACGGCGGGGCGCCGGGTCGGGTGGGGCGGAACCGGCGCGTCAGGACCGGCCGGGAGCCGGGCGTGGTGGGCGCTCGAAGCAGCAGTCGCCGCAGACTCCGCCGCCGGGCACCCGGTAGTAGAGGCAGCAGCTCCGGCGGCGCAGCGTCCTGGGGTCGAGGGTGCCGGAGAGGTCGGGGTGCGCGAAGATCGGGCCGGCCAGCGCCCTGGCCCGCTCCCCCACGTCCGGGCGCCGGTGGGCGAGCGCCCAGCGGTCGAGCTGGCGCACGGTCCCGGCCAGGGCGGAACCCGCGTTGCCCCACAGCAGGGCGGGTGAGACCCGGTGGCGAGCGCGCAGGGCCGCGCTCAGCGGTACGAGGAGCCCGGCCCGCACGACCGCGTCGAGATCGGACACGGGCCGGAAGCGGACCTCGCGGAGCCACAGGTCGTCCGGAGCGCCGGCGTCCGGGTCCCAGTGCAGCAGCTCCGGATCGAGGTCGGGCAGCCGGCCGCAGAGCGCGGCGGCGCCGAGGGCGATCGACCAGAAGCGGGCGGCGAGACCCTGCTGCGCCACCGAGACCGCGACCCGCGTCTCCGGCGCCCGGATACTCTGCGCGACCTTCCGGACGCGGAAATTCATCGGATCTCCGTAAACCTCCGAGGGTGTCCCGGATCCGGGGTCCGCGCAGGCGCTCGCGAGGGTGGGCAGGGCGCCGCCCGGGGGTACGCCGGTGCGTAGTACGGAGAATCCGCCGAGCGCGTCGAGCGCCGAGAGCCGGGGGTCGAGGTCCACGAAGACCAGTAGTACCAAGACCCCTAGGGGTGACCACCAGTGGATCGGACCGTGGTGTCGCCCACCCTGGGGAGGACACCGGGCGATTCGTACTCCATCGGCAGTAGGACCCATTGACTGCTCAGGGACGACGACGAGAACTAAATCGCACGGCATCGTTGTTTGCATGGAAGCCGACCGTTCGTCGCGCCGGGGCGCCGCTCCGCGCCGTACGCAGAGGAGGGACTCATGAGTGCACTCGCTTTGTCCGTGGTGCTCTCGTTCGTCTCAGCCGTCGCGTACGCGGGCGGCGCGATCATCCAGGAGCAGGTCGCGGTGACCTCTCCCGGCCAGACCTACGCTCCGTTGCGCCGGCCGGGCTGGTGGGCGGCCGTCGCGCTGACCGGTGTGGGCGGGCTGCTGCACGTGGTCGCCCTCGCCTTCGGCCCGCTGAGCCTCGTACAGCCGCTCGGCGCGCTCACCATCGTCTTCGCGCTTCCGATGGCGGCTCTGTTCGTCGGCCGCAAGGCCGGTGCCGCCGCCTGGCGCGGCGCGATCATGGCCACCGTGGGTCTCGCGGGTCTGCTGTCCCTGGTCGGGGCGTCCGACGCGCAGTCCCTGAGCCATGCCCAGCGCCTGGCGCTGGGCGTGGTGTCGGGCGGCGCGGTCGCGGCCCTGATGGTGGCGGGGCGCGCGGCGCACCGGCACCCGGCCGTACGCAGTGTGCTGCTCGCGGTCGCGGCGGGCGTCGCCTTCAGCATGTCCTCCGTGTTCACCAAGACCGTCGCGGTCGACTGGTCGCGGCACGTCTCGCTCGCCGACCTGTCGAGCCTCGCGGCCATCGGTGCGTTCGCGACGGCCGGCATGCTGATCTCTCAGGCCTCGTACCGAGGTGCCGGCCTGGAGGCGCCGCTGGCCACGCTGACGGTCGTGAACCCCGTCGTGGCGGCCGCCGTCGGCATCACGATGTTCGGCGAGACCTTCCGCTACGGCACCGTCGGCACCGCGCTCGCCCTGGGCTGCGGCGTCGTCGCGGCCGGCGGTCTGATCCTGCTGACGACCGAACGGATCAGCAGCGGCGAGCGGCCCCTGGCCGCCGCCCCCGAGGCCGAGCCCGCGGCC
>NZ_JBSFZS010000182.1:0-10938 GCF_053600395.1 Streptomyces sp. NPDC005070
CAGGTCTCCGTGACCGGTGGACTCGGCCATCCGTATGGCGACCCCCAGGGCGGCCGCGGTGAGCGCGGCCAGGCCGTCCGGCTCCCCGCCGGGCGGACGGGCCGGCGCGGCGCTCGCGGCGGGGGCCTCGGCCACCGGCTCGGGCGCCGTCTCCGCCTCGTCGGCGGTCTGCGCGGGAGCCTCGGCGACGGGCGCCGCGACCGGCTCCGTGACCGTCACGACGGCGTCCTCGGCCGACTTGGGCGAACCGGCCGGCGCCGACACCTTTCGGGTCGCACGACGGCGCGTACGGCCCTGGGGAGCGGCCTCCGGCTCCGGCGCGGGGGCCGGGACGGTCTCGGCCGGAGCCTCGGCGACCGGCTGCTCGGCCACCGGCTGCTCGGCGGCGGGTGCCTCGACGACCGGGTCCTCCGCCGCGAACGGCTCGGCCTCGGCGGCCTCACGGGTCCGGGCGGCGGCGCGCTCGGCCCGCTCCTCGCGCCTCGTGCGGGGAGCGCGCTCCTCGGTCCTCGGCGCACCGGCCGGAGCGGACGCGCGGCGGGAGGTACGGCGCCGTGAACGGCCACGGCCGGCCGCGGCCTCCGCCTCGGCGGCGCTGCCGTACAGCTCCTCGTCCGGCTGGAACTCGGTCTCGGCCAGGGCGACCGGCGCGGCGACCTCGGCGGCCACCTCGGCCTCGGTCTCCGCCTCCGGCTCCTCGGCCGTCTCGTGCGTGAGCTCGTGCTCGTGGTCGTGGTCGTGGACCTGCTCGGCACCGCCACGGCCGCGCTTCTTGCGCTTGCCGCCGCCACCGATGGACGTCGGCTGCTCCATGTGCACGATGACACCGCGGCCGTTGCAGTGGACACAGGTCTCGGAGAAGGACTCCAGCAGACCCTGGCCGACCCGCTTGCGGGTCATCTGCACGAGGCCCAGCGAGGTCACCTCGGCCACCTGGTGCTTCGTACGGTCGCGGCCGAGGGACTCGAGCAGGCGCCGCAGCACCAGGTCGCGGTTGGACTCCAGGACCATGTCGATGAAGTCGATGACGACGATGCCGCCCAGGTCGCGCAGCCGGAGCTGGCGCACGATCTCCTCGGCCGCCTCCAGGTTGTTCCTGGTGACGGTCTCCTCGAGGTTTCCGCCCTGGCCGGTGAACTTTCCGGTGTTGACGTCGACCACGATCATGGCCTCGGTCTTGTCGATCACCAGCGAGCCGCCGCTGGGCAGCCAGACCTTGCGGTCCAGCGCCTTCATGAGCTGCTCGTCGATCCGGTACGTGGCGAAGACGTCGACCTCGGAGGTCCACTTCGACAGCCGGTCGGTCAGGTCGGGCGCCACGTGGGAGACGTAGCCGTGGATGGTGTCCCACGCCTCGTCGCCGCTCACGATGACCTTGGAGAAGTCCTCGTTGAAGATGTCGCGGACGACGCGGACGGTCATGTCCGGCTCGCCGTAGAGCAGGGTCGGGGCGTTGCCGCTCTTCGCCTTCTTCTGGATGTCCTCCCACTGCGCCTGCAGTCGCTCGACGTCGCGGCTCAGCTCGTCCTCACTCGCTCCCTCGGCGGCGGTGCGCACGATGACGCCCGCGTCCTCGGGGACGATCTTCTTGAGGATGGTCTTCAGACGCGCGCGCTCGGTGTCGGGCAGCTTGCGGCTGATGCCGGTCATCGAGCCCTCGGGCACGTAGACCAGGTAGCGGCCGGGCAGGGAGACCTGGCTGGTGAGGCGGGCGCCCTTGTGGCCGATCGGGTCCTTGGTGACCTGCACGAGGACCGACTGGCCGGACTTGAGGGCGGACTCGATGCGGCGCGGCCCGTTGGCCATGCCGAGCGCCTCGAAGTTGACCTCACCGGCGTAGAGCACCGCGTTGCGGCCCTTGCCGATGTCGATGAAGGCCGCCTCCATCGACGGCAGCACGTTCTGGACCTTGCCCAGGTAGACGTTGCCGACGTACGAGGTCGCCTGCTCCTTGTTGACGTAGTGCTCGACGAGCACGTTGTCCTCGAGGACGCCGATCTGGGTGCGCTCGCCGCTCTGGCGGACGACCATCACCCGCTCGACGGCCTCACGGCGGGCCAGGAACTCGGCCTCGGTGATGATCGGAACGCGGCGGCGGCCCTGCTCGCGGCCCTCTCGGCGACGCTGCTTCTTCGCCTCCAGGCGCGTCGAGCCCTTGATGGACTGCACCTCGTCCGAGGGCTGCTCCTCGCGCCTGCCGCGCGGCTCGCGGACCTTGACGACGGTGCGCTCGGGGTCGTTCTCGCCGGGCTGTTCGGCGGCGTCGCCGGAGTCACCGGCGCGGCGGCGACGGCGGCGACGGCGACGGCTGCTGCTGGAGCCGCCCGCCTCCTCGCGCTCGTCCGCGTCCTCGGCATCCTCCTCGGCCTGCTCCGCGGCGTCCTCGGCGTCCTGCGCGGCCTGCTCGGCGGCGATGTCGTCCTCGCCGGCCTCGCCGTCCGCGTCCGACTCGGCGGACTCGCCGCGGCGACGGCGACGGCCACCGCGACGACGGCGGCGACGGGAGCCCGCGGACTCCTCCTCACCCTCGTCACCCTCGTCACCCTCGACGGCGTCCTCCGCGTCCTCGGCGGATTCCGCGTCCTCGGCGTCCTGCACGTCCTCGGCGGACTCGGCGTCCTCGGCGGACTCGGCGGACTCCTGCGGTTCCTCGGTCACGGCCTGCGGCTCGTCCTCGAAGCCCCGGCGACGACGGCGCCTGCGGCCGGCGGCCGGCTCCTGGACGGTCTCGGCCGGCTCGGGGGCCTCAGCGGCCTCGGCCGCCTCGGCGGCGGCCGCGGCGGCGGCCCGCTCGGGTGTCTGGAACATCGGCTCGGTGAACACCGGCGCCTGGAACACGGCGACGGCCGGACGGGCGGGGCGCCGCGAGGACTCCTCGGTGTCCTTCTGCGCGGGCGCGGAGAAGCCGGCGGCGGCCTTGCGGGTGGCGCGGCGGCGGCTGCGGCGCGGGCCGCCCTCCTCCGCCTGCGCGGCTTCGGTCTGCGGGGCTTCCGTCCTCGGGGCCTCGGTCTGCGCGGTCCCGGCCTCGACGGCCTCCGGCCGCGCCGCCTCCTCGGGCTTGCTCTCGCTGCTCACGGGCGCCTCCACACGCTCGTCGGCGGTGTCGCTCTCGGGCGCACCGGCGGGAGCGGAGGCGCGGCGGGTGGCGCGACGGCGGGTCGTGCGGCGCGGGGCGGCGTCGTCGGTCTCGGCGGGGGCTTCCTGGGTCTCCTCGACCGCAGCCGCCTCAGCGGCCTCCTCGGTCTCGTCCGTCTCCTCGGCCTCGACATCGGCGGAGGTCACGGCCCCGGCGGGGGTCTCCTCCGCCGCGAGGTCGGCGGACGCGACGGCCGGTATGGCCGGAGCGGTGGTCTCGGCCGCGGCCTCGGAGGCGGCGGTCGGCGGACCGGCGGGGCGCGACGCGGCGCGGCGGCGGCGCCGCGGCGGCAGGGTGTCGCTGGGAGTGTTGTTGTTGTCGGAACCCTCGGTGGGTTCGGTCGGCTCGAGCATGCGGGTGGATCTCCCGTCAGGCTCCCGGGCGCCGCGCCTGGCCCGGCAATGCCGGTGACGTCCGCGGCTCGCGCGTTGCGCGGTGCCGCCGTCCGGGGCGCGGGCGCCGCACGGGAGCTCTCTGTGTCCTGTCTCGCCGGTTCCGTACGCCATGTGTGCGTACGGCCTGGCGAAAGTCTTTAAGGTCGGTGCGCTGCCCGACCCAGGTGGCTCCCGGATACGAGGGCGGCGCTACGACAACGGTCCTTACGCGGGACCTTCCTTACGCCGACGCCTTCGCGGCGGCAGCTTCGGCGGCCCCTGTGCGATCGGCTGGGGCGGCTGCGACTGCCTCGCGGTCGGGCGCGAGCGGGTCGGTCACCGTGCCGGTCTCTTCATCGAACAGCCCCTGCGCCAGCCTGGTCACCGCAGCGGCGACCGGCGGCGCCAGGTCGGCCACGGCGCGAAGACCGGACAGGACGTCGTCGGGTCGAACGGCAGGCGTCACGTGCCGAACAACCAGCCGCAGTATCGCACAGGGCTGGTCGGTCGGCCTATCAGCCTGTGGACTGTGCGTCTCGAGGGTCGTCCCCAGGCTCGCCACGGCACCGCGGGCGTCGAACGTCCGCATGCCGTTCTTGGTCTTGCGGCTGACCTCCACGGTCTCGGCCGCGTTGAAGGCCTCCACCGCACGCTCCGCGTCCGCGGGGTCCACGCCGTCGAGGCGCATCTCCCACACGGAGGCGGTGAGCCGTTCGGCGAGACCCGAGACGCGGGCCTCGACCGCCTCGGTGATGTCGAGCCCCTGGGGCATCGACTCGTCGAGGAGCTCGCGCAGCTTCTCGGGGTCGCGCTTCGCGGTGAGCGCGATCTCCAGATACTCCGCCTCGCTGCCCGTGCCGGTGGGTGCGGCATTGGCGTACGACACCTTCGGATGCGGCGTGAACCCTGCCGAGTACGCCATGGGTACGGCGGCACGGCGCAGGGCACGCTCGAAGGCGCGCTGGAAGTCACGGTGGCTGGTGAACCGGAGGCGGCCACGCTTGGTGTAGCGCAGTCGGATGCGCTGCACCGCGGGTGCGGGCGGCGGGCCTTCGGGCTGTCGCTTGCCCAGTGTCGCTCAGTCCTTCATGAGTGCGGTCGTACTGCTACCAAGAGTACGTGTCTCACCGCCCGCCGGTTCCCGCCGGGCGACCGGCTGCGGTTCCGGGGGCGCCCCGAAGAGCATCCGCCGGAAGTCGGCGCGGGCCTGCCGGGCGCTGTCCCGGGCGGACTCCAGCGCCTGTCGTGCCGTCCGCCGGATCCCGCGCGCCACCTCGGCCGCGGGCTTCAGCACCAGATCCCGCACGGCGTGCCCGACCGGCGTCAGCACGGTCCGGTAGGCCCAGCGGGCGGGCTCGACGAAAGTCCACCGGAAAAGCCGCGCGAGGAACCGTCCGACGGCGCGCGAGACGTACCCGGCGACCCGCCACGCGTGCCCGAGGGCCTCGCCGATCTCCCTGGCCACGACGGCGAGGGCCCGCCCGACGGGAACGAGGATCCAGCGCCACACGGCGAGAGCGGGAAGCACCAGCAGGACGCGCGCGGTCCAGTAGAGCGCGGCTCCGACGCCCATGAAGATCATCCGTACGATGCGCACGAACCCGCCGGCGAGGAAGGCGAACGCCCTGCCGACGGGGGTGAGGACCCAGGTGTACAGCCACAGGGCGGGGACGACCAGCAGATACCGCGCCAGCCAGGCGACCGCGGTGTACACCCCGAACGCGACGGCCCCGAGGACCATGCCGACACCCTTGAGCGCCCAGGCGACAGCGCGCCCGACCGGCGTGAGCAGCCGCGCGTACACCCAGCCGCACACGGCCCCGACACCACCGAGGACCCGGTCGAGTGCGGCCAGGACGCCGCCGACGAACCACAGGAACGCGGCCAGGGCCCCCTTGAACACCAGAGCGAGCAGGGCACCGGTCTTCCGGGCCGTCCAGGCCAGGGCGTGACCGAGCGGGGTCAGGACCGTGCGGTACAGCCAGACCGCGGGAACGACGAGCAGCACGTGCCCGAGCCGGGCCAGCGCTCCGCCGACCGGGCGCAGGACGTAACGCCACAGCGCCACCCAGGGCCACACGAACAGGGCCCGCGCCACCCATCCGAGAGCCAGCCCGAGCGCGCGCCCCAGCGGCCGGAGCAGCGTGTCCCGAAGAAACCTTCCGCCGACGACGAGCGCGTCCCACACCATCCGTACCGGCACGACGAGGACGAGCACGACGATCCGCACCGGAAGGCGGATCGCGACGGCGAGACATCCCTCGGCCTGCGTACCGGGCCGGGCGGTGGCCTGCGTACCGGGCTGCGCGGCGGACGGTTTTTCCAGATCCATACCTGCGTAGACGCACCGGTCGCCGCAATGGATGCGACATACCCCCGTCTCCGTGGCGCGCCCGGCCCTGCCGCCCGCCGGCGGCCACCTCTCGCCCGCTCCGGACGCCGCCGGACCGCCGGGACGCCGAGCCCGATTCACGGACCCGATCGGGCGCAGCAAGTCCAACTTCGAACTACCGGCTGACAGTTGAGCAGGATCCATCAGTCGGTCTCTAATTGGGCTGATTTGATGATATGTATGGCGCGTTTCCATGGAATGCGCCGGTCCGACCGGCGTCCACGGGTCAAGCTCGCGATCGGCTTCAGGGAAATCCACCGACCGCCAAGGAGCGCCCCGTATGAATCCTGAGTCCCGGACCTCCCGCCTGCTGGGCCCGCCGGCCCGCGGCCGGTTCAAGAAGGCGGGTGTGGTCACCTCGCTGGCGCTGGTGATGGCGTCGGGAGTGGTCGGCCCCGCGACACCGGCGGACCTGACCGCGTCCGGTCGTACGGCCGCGACCCCGGACGGCGGATGCCGACCGCGCCACCTGGACGACCGGGCTCCGGCGGGCGGACGCCCCGAGGACGGGAGGGGGTGCCGAGGCCCCCGGGGCCCGAGAGGCGCGACCGGGCCCGCCGGACCCCAGGGCCTGCCCGGCCCGACCGGTCCGACCGGTCCGACCGGAGCGACCGGAGCGACCGGAGCCACCGGCCCTCGCGGTGAGACCGGCCCGACGGGTCCGACCGGACCGTGCGTCGGGATCGACGCCGCGCAGGAATCGGAGGAGTTCGAGATCCGTCTCGCGCTGACCGGCGGGCGGACGTACGCGGGCATCCGCGACCAGCGGACCGGTGAGAAGCAGACCTTCCTGTGGACCGACCTCACCGCCCGTCCCGACTACCCCGCGGGCGGCGCGGCCGGGCTGCCCTGCGACGTCACCGTCAACGCGCACAACCGGTCCACCACGGTGAGGCGCATCAAGTTCGACGTCGTCACCACCACCGGCCAGATCTGGGAAGCGGCCTGCGTCGCGTTCACCACCACCCACCCCGCGACCCTGAACTGCGCCGACCGCACGGGCCGCCCCAAGCCCTGGATCCTGGTCTCCCGCCAGCCGGTGCCCGATGCCCTCAACGGCGGCGCATGACCGGCCCGCGGAGGGGTGCCCGAGCGCCCCGAGAACGTCCGCCGCGCATGACAAAGCCGCCCGCCCGGAGGTCCCGGGGCGGGCGGCTCGGTCCAAGCGTTCAGAGATCGGAGTCGGTGGCGGCGACGTAGTGTCCTGGGCCGCTGGACGACACCGGCCGAGGCCGGCGGCGGGATTCGAACCCGCGTCGCTCTCTTGACAGGAGAAGTAGCCGCAACCTGCGCACCTGAACGACGCCAACAGTAACGGCGGCCAACGGTTCGGTCATACGAATATGAGCGGGCCGCGTCCGGCGCCTCGCGGCCACCGTGCTGTCGCTGAACTCCGGTTCCTCAGCCACTTGTACGCCGACTGGTATGCGGACTTGCGCGCGCCGTCCAGGACCACCCGGACCGCGACACCCATCTCCTGCAAGCCACGGGGTAGTTGGCGAACGTGGTGTCCCGCAGCTCGTACATGGTCATGTCGAGTGAGGCGGCGGCCGAGTCGAGGAACCCGGCACTCCGGGCTCGGTGTCCAGCGCCTGACGGTTGAACAGCAGCAGGCCGCCGAAGAACAGCCCGCCCACCACGATCAGGCCCACGACGATCAGCGAGGGAACCAGCGCCTCGGACGGTGAGACCAGCATGACCAGGGACGCCACCGTCCAGACCAGGGCGCAGATCGCGACCGGCAGCTCGAACCGCCCCAGGTCGAAGGCACCCTTGTTGCGGTCCAGCCGGCGGCGCACCGCGAGATAGAGGACGATCGTCGCGCCGTAGACGAGCGCCGGAATGATCGTGCTCGCCGTGATGAGCTGCAGCAGCGCGTCGCCCGGCAGCGCGACCATCAGGGCGACGCCCACGACGAGGATCAGGACGGTCGCCGGGATCGGCGTACGGGTGCGCGGGTTGACCCGGCGCATCACCTGGTGGGCGGGGAACCGCCCGTCGCGCGCCATCGCGAAGACGATCCGCGAGCACGAGGCCATCACCACGGTCCCGGCACCGAAGAAGGCGATGGCGATCGCCGCCAGAAGCACTTTCTCCGTCTCCGGCCCCAGCCTCTCCCGCATGATCACCGCGACAGGGGACTCGCTCGCGGTGACCCCGGGGATGTCCTCGATCGCCACCGTGAGACAGATCAGGAACGCCATCCCGAGCACACCGGCGGCGACGACGGACGCCACGATCGCGCGCGGAACGCTGCGGAAGGGGTCCTTCGCCTCTTCGGCGAGGTTCGCGGCGGAGTCGAAGCCCACGAGCGTCGCGAGGCCCATGATCATCGCGATCATCAGCCCGCCGCCGATGTCGAAGTAGTGGGGGGCGTGCGCGGTGACGCCGCGTGAGGTGAGGTTGCCGATGGAGCCGCGGCCGGTGACCGCGACCACGATGGCGAGGGTGAGCGCCACGATCACGACCAACGCCAGCTCGAGCCCCACCGCCCCCGAGTTGATCAGGCTGACGACACGCGTCGAAGCCACGACGAGCACGGTCTGGATCAGCAGGATCACGAGCGTGATCACCCGAGCGGTGCCCTCGTCCGGATCCATGCCGACGAGCGGCATGAGCGCCTGGCTCGCGAGCGCGTTGGCGATCGCCGCGACCGCGATCGCCAGGTAACAGAAGGTCAGCCAGCCGAATCCCCACCCGACCCTGGGGTTGGCCAGCCGCGAGGCCCACTGGTACGACGAGCCGCTGAGCGCGATGCGCCCCGCGAGCTGTGCCACCACCAACGCCACCAGCACCTGACCCACCGTCGCGACGATCCACAGCCAGATCCCCACGGGGCCCGCGTTCTGGAGTACGTCGTCGTAGGTGGAGAAGATGCCGACCGCCACCGAGATGAACGCGAACGAGATCGCGAACACCTGAAATGATCCGAGTGTCCGTTTCAGCTCCGGCCGATAGCCCCCGAGGGCAGCGGAGTCCTCGGTCTCCTCGGAGCTCGGCGAAGCAGCTTCCACCACTTCGGTACCCGCCTTCCGTGCGCGGCGGGCGCGTACCCGCCGGATCAGTGTTTTCTCCCTGCCACCGGGGAACCGGGCGGTGAGATGCCGCGGAGGTGCTGCGATGAGTGCCGGCGAACGGGCCAGGGCGAAGGCCGAAGGTCGAAGGGGTCGTCGGAAAGACCGTGCGGAAGGCGGCCCACGCTATGCACAAGGCGTCAGGGCCGTGGATGCGACCAGCGTTGCGATGATCCGACCGACCTTCCTCATCTGGAACTCCCTGTCCATAAAGGCCTGGGGTGATCAGTCGGAGAATCTACGGTCAGGGAATCACACCCCGAGGAAGCGACATGCCTTTGCGTCCTTTCAGTTGCGCTCCCCGGGCGTTTCTGTTCGGAGTTTCTCCGCGCGTTCGCGTGGGTCGTACCCGGGGCCGACGCCCTCGACCAGTACGAGGTCTCCGTCGATGTGGTCGGCACGCAGCCTCAGGATTTCCTGATATTCGGGAGACTCGTACCAGGCGCGGGCCTCGCCCATGCCGGGGAACTCGATCAGCACCATGCTGCCCGGCCAGTCGCCCTCCACGACCACCGCCGGCGGGCCGTGGATCAGGAAACGGCCGTGGAACGGGTCGAGGGTGCCCTGGATCCTCGTGAGGTATTCGAGGATGTCCGGGTGGTGGCGGCGGTCGCGCAGGTGCGCGAACCCATAAGCGGGCACGTCCGGCTCCTTCATTCGGTCCGGCAGGAGGTTCTTTCCGGCACGGATTTCCTTCCGGCACGGAGTTCGTTCCGGTGGGACGACGCAAACGTAGCCAGGGCCGTCGCACGCCGCGATTACCTCGGAGGTAACGACGTCCGCCACCCGGCCACCGCCGACTGGATCGAAGGGGGCGAGAGCACCGACACCCGCCAGGACATCGTCCTCATCGCCGGCGGCCCCGCCGACGATCGCGTGAGATCCACCGATGAGTTCCGCCGGCCGGCCCGGTCTACCAAGACGTACGCCAACGAGCCACCGACTGGAGAGCCACCATGACGACTCCCGCACACCCCGGCCGCATGCTGTTCGTCAACATCCCCGTGGCGGACCTCGAGCGCAGCAAGGCGTTCTTCGCCAAGCTCGGGTTCGGCTTCAACCCGAACTTCACCGACGAGACCGCCGCCTGCATGCTGGTCGGCGAGCACGCCTTCGTCATGCTGCTCAGCCGCGAGAAGTTCGCGGAGTTCGCGAAACTGCCGATGGCCGATCCCACCACCCACACGCTGGCGCTGTACTGCTTCAGCGCCTCGTCCCGCGACGAGGTCGACGCGGTCGGCGCCGCCGCGCTCGCGGCGGGCGGCACCGAGGTGGACGGCGCCGAGGACTACGGCTTCATGTACTCACGCAGCTTCTACGACCTCGACGGCCACGGCTGGCAGGTCATGTGGATGGACCCGGCGGCGGCGGAGCAGGGCCCCGAGGCGTTCGCGGCCTCCGCGCAGGACGCCGACACCCCGGCCTGACCCACCGCGTTCCGCAGGTGCGCCGTCGTCGTGACGGCCGGCCGGCCCGCCGTACCGAGAGGCCCTCCACTCCGTGGGGGGCCTCTCGGGCTTGCCGGTCAGCACAGCAGGGCCGGCGGGGCGATCGCGCGGAGTCCAGATCGCTGAGGCTGCGCCGGTTCCATCGGTCCGGACCGGGCACGGAGAGCGACGAAACGGTGTGCCACGCCGCGCCACAGGCGGCGTCGGTCCTTCTCCGGTACCGGTCGGGCAGACCGGAGTAGTGCGACTGCAGTAGGCCGGATTGTCAGCAGCCGCACGACGACGGAGCGGCGCTGGTCTTGGAGTCTTGTGGAAGATTCCCGAGACCAGATGTGGAGATCCCCTGTCATGGCGTCCTTCCTCTACCGGCTGGGCCGGACGGCCTTCCGGAAGCGCCGCTGGGTCCTGTTGCTGTGGGTGGCCGTCGTGGCCGTCGTCGGCTTCAAGGGCCTCACCGCCGCCGACGGCTCCGACGACTCGTCATCGATGCCGGGGATCGAATCCCAGAAGGCCT
>NZ_JBSFZS010000183.1:0-10931 GCF_053600395.1 Streptomyces sp. NPDC005070
GCGGGAGCACGCTCACCGTGCTCCCGCACCCCTCAGGCGTTTTCGTCCCCTCGCCCATCCCCTCGCCCGTTTCCATCCCCTCGCCCGTTTGGCCGGGCATCAGCGGTCGGGGCGCGCGGAACGACAAGGGGCGGAACAGCGTCCCTTCGGCCCAACCAGCGGGCTTCGCGCCCGGTCCGGCCGTAGCGTGAAGATCCCCCACCGACCCGGCCGGATCATGGGTAAAGTAGGTAAAGCGTCAGAGACGCGACAAGATCGTTCATGGTGTGCCGGGAAGTCTGGTCGGCGAGTGCTTCGTCCTGCCTGCTCGACCGGAGGTCCTCCCCGTGGCCGCGCCCCCCAGCACCACCCCACGCAAGTTCCTGGGCCTGATGTCCCTGCCCGAGCGGAACTTCGTGGCGAACGCGCTGCGCACCGAGACCGTGGGCGGAGTACTCCTGCTGATCGCGGCGGTCGCGGCCCTGATCTGGGCGAACACCCTGCCGCACAGTTACGAAGCCGTCTCGCACCACCACTTCGGACCGGCCGCGCTCGGACTCGACCTGTCCGTGGAGCACTGGGCGGCCGACGGACTGCTCGCCATCTTCTTCTTCGTCGCCGGCATCGAGCTGAAACGCGAACTGGTCGCCGGGGATCTGCGGGACCGGAAAGCCGCGCTGCTGCCCGTGGCCGCCGCGATCTGCGGCATGGCCGTTCCCGCGATCGTCGACGTCCTGACCAACGTGGCGGGCGGGGGCTCGCTCGACGGATGGGCCGTCCCCACCGCCACCGACATCGCCTTCGCCCTCGCCGTGCTCGCCGTCATCGGGACGTCCCTGCCGTCCGCGCTGCGCGCCTTCCTGCTCACCCTCGCCGTCGTCGACGACCTGTTCGCGATCCTGATCATCGCGGTCTTCTTCACCAGTTCCATCAACTTCGCGGCGCTCGGCGGGGCGCTCGTGGGCCTGGTCGTCTTCTGGCTGCTGCTGCGCAAGGGCGTACACGGCTGGTACGTGTACGTTCCGCTCGCGCTGGTCATCTGGGCGCTGATGTACAACAGCGGCGTCCACGCCACCATCGCCGGTGTCGCCATGGGCCTGATGCTGCGCTGCCATCCGCACGAGGGCGAGGAGCACTCCCCCGGCGAGCACATCGAGCATCTGGTGCGTCCGGTGTCGGCGGGACTCGCGGTGCCGATGTTCGCTCTGTTCAGCGCCGGTGTCGTGGTCTCCGGCGGTGCGATCCGCGATGTGTTCACCCGGCCCGAGACGCTCGGCGTGGTGCTCGGACTCGTCGTCGGCAAGGCGGTCGGCATCTTCGGCGGCACATGGCTGACGGCCCGGTTCACCAGGGCCTCGCTCAGTGACGACCTGGAGTGGGCCGACGTCGCCGCCGTCGCCACGCTCGCCGGCATCGGCTTCACCGTCTCCCTGCTGATCGGCGAACTCGCCTTCCAGGGCGACGCGGGACTCACCGACGAGATCAAGGCCGCCGTCCTGATCGGCTCGTTCATCGCGGCCGTGCTCGCCACGGTGCTGCTGAAGATACGCAACTCCAAGTACCGCTCGCTGTGCGCGGCCGAGGAGCGCGACGAGGACCACGACGGCATCCCCGACATCTACGAGGAGCACAAGCCGGCGTACCACCTGCGCATGGCGGCGATCCACGAGGAGAAGGCCGCGGAACACCGCAGGCTTGCCGAACTGGCGGGTGGGGCAAGCGAGGGGAACCACGGTCCGGCATGATCTGACAGGACCGTACAAACACATGCAGAAGAGGGAGATCGCGATGAGCGCACCCGACGGGAGCCCGGTCGGTGCCGAACGCAGCATCGGCCAGTTGGTCGCCGCGGCGTCGACCGAGATGTCCGCGCTGGTGCACGACGAGATCGCGCTGGCGAAGGCGCAGCTCAAGCAGGACGTCAAGCGCGGTGCGGTCAGCGGCGGGGCGTTCGCGGCGGCCGGCGCGATCCTGATCTTCTCCCTGCCGATGCTCAGCTTCGCCCTCACGTACGGCATCCGGACCTGGAGCCACTGGAATCTCGCGATCTGCTTCCTGCTGTCGTTCGCGGCGAACGTGCTGATCGCGACGGTGCTCGCGCTGATCGGCATGATCTTCGCGAAGAAGGTCAAGAAGAGCCAGAGCCCGCAGAAGGTGGCCGCCTCCGTGAAGGAGACGGCGGCTGTTCTGCCGAACGCCAAGCCGCACCCCCGGCCCGAACCGGTCGAGGACGCCGTCAAGGCTGTGGCACGCTCATCCTCATGACGGACCCCGCCACACCTTCGGCGCAACCCACCTCGGTCGTACGGATCGACCTTCCCGGCGACCACAAAGTCACGCACCGGGACGTGGCCGCCAACGGCGCGCGCTTCCACATCGCCGAGCTCGGCGACGGGCCGCTCGTGCTGCTGCTGCACGGCTTCCCGCAGTTCTGGTGGGCCTGGCGGCACCAGCTCGTCGCGCTCGCCGACGCCGGGTTCCGGGCCGTCGCCATGGACCTGCGGGGTGTCGGGGGCAGCGACCGCACCCCGCGCGGCTACGACCCCGCCAACCTCGCGCTCGACATCACCGGGGTCGTACGCTCCCTCGGCGAGCCCGACGCCGCGCTGGTCGGGCACGACCTCGGCGGGTATCTGGCGTGGACGGCGGCCGCCATGCGGCCCAAGCTCGTCCGCCGGCTCGCGGTGTCGTCCATGCCGCATCCGCGGCGGTGGCGCTCCGCGATGCTCTCCGACGTCAGGCAGACGACGGCGGGCTCGTACATCTGGGGATTCCAGCGTCCCTGGATCCCCGAGCGCCAACTCCTCGCCGACGACGCCGCCCTGGCGGGTCGTCTGGTGAGCGACTGGTCGGGTCCCCGGCAGCCGGACGAGGACACCCTGGAGACGTACCGCCGGGCCATGCGGATCCCCTCGACCGCGCACTGCTCCATCGAGCCGTACCGGTGGATGGTGCGGTCCATGGCGCGCCCGGACGGCATCCAGTTCAATCGGCGCATGAAGCGGCCGGTGCGCGTGCCGACCCTGCATCTGCACGGCTCACTCGATCCGGTGATGCGGACGCGGAGCGCGGCGGGCTCCGGGGAGTACGTCGAAGCGCCGTACCGCTGGCGGCTGTTCGACGGGCTGGGCCACTTCCCGCACGAAGAGGATCCGGTCGCCTTCTCCACCGAACTGATCAACTGGCTGAAGGATCCGGAACCCGATCGGTGACACCTCGGTCACCCGTGGGTGACCGCGTGACCGCGCCCGGTGCCGCGTCCGGAACACGGACCGTGAACACCTGTCCTACGAACGGCCACTTGCCCGGCGCATAGGCCAATTGAGGGGCCGGGGCGAGGTTATCGACCTTGGGGCAGGGGCAGACGTCGGGGTATGGGCTGGACGCACGACTACAGTGACGTAGCACGCAATCGCCGCTCGGCCACGGGTCTGAGCTCTCGTCAGGGGGGCGCCCCGCAACTGGCGGGCACGGATCCGCGTGTGGGGATTCCGCATATTCTGCGGCGCCGGGCCCGCTGGGTCTCCATGCGGCTGCGCCATCCACGCGGCTGAGATCCGGCCCGCACCCTCTCAGCGGTAGAGACCCCGCCCGCGCCCTCCATACGGCCGAGGCCGAGGTCCCGCCCGCGCCTTCACGCGGTGAAGACCTCGCCCCCGCCCTCCACGCGGCAGATGCCGGGCCTGCCGGTCAGAGCGCGCAACTGTCGCTGTCCACCTGCTGGTCGGCCGTGCGCCCCTTGGCGATGTCCTGCCGGACCTCGTCCGCGGTGAGGGCGTAACCGGTCTCGGCGTCGTCGAGCGACTTCGCGAAAACCACGCCGTACACCTTGCCGTCGGGTGTCAGCAGCGGTCCGCCGGAGTTGCCCTGACGGACCGTCGCGTACAGCGAGTAGACATCGCGGCGCACCGTCTTGCGGTGGTAGATGTCCGGGCCGTTGGCGGTGATGCGGCCCCGAACGCGCGCGGGCTGGACGTTGTACGAGCCGTTCTGCGGGAACCCGGCGACGATCGCGCTGTCGCCGCTGGTCGCGTCCTTGGCACTGAACCGCAGCGCGGGCGCCTTCAGATTCGGTACGTCGAGGACGGCGATGTCGCGTTCCCAGTCGTACAGGACGACCGTGGCGTCGTACTTCTTGCCCCGGCCGCCTATCTGGACGGTGGGTTCGTCGACTCCGCCGACCACGTGCGCGTTGGTCATCACACGGCGGTCGCTGAAGACGAAGCCGGTGCCCTCGAGGACCTTGCCGCAACTCTGGGCGGTGCCCATGACCTTGACGATGGAGTTCTGCGAGCGGGTGGCGACGGGACTGGCGGCGAGCTGGGGGTCGGGCGGCTGGACCTCGGTGATGGGCTCGTTGGCGAACGGGCTGAAGACCTGCGGGAAGCCGTTCTGCGCGAGGACCGAGGAGAAGTCGGCGAACCAGGTGTTGGCCTGGGTGGGCAGCGCGCGGGACACGCCGAGCAGCACCTTGGAGTTGCGGACCTCCTTGCCGAGCGTCGGCAGTGTCGTGCCGGCGAGGGCGGAGCCGATCAGCCAGGCGACGAGCAGCATCGCCACGACGTTGACCAGGGCGCCGCCGGTCGCGTCCAGGGCCCTGGCCGGGGACCAGGTGATGTGCCGGCGGAGCTTGTTGCCGAGGTGGGTGGTGAGGGCCTGGCCGACGGAGGCGCAGACGATCACGACGACCACGGCGACGACGGCGGCGGTCGTACTCACCTTGCTGTCGTCGGTCGTCCAGCTCCAGACGACCGGGAGCAGATAGACGGCGACGAGACCACCGCCCAGGAAGCCGATCACCGACAGGATGCCGACGACGAAGCCCTGGCGATAGCCCACGATCGCGAACCACACGGCGGCGACGAGCAACAGGATGTCCAGCACATTCACGAAGGTCACCTTGTCATGCGCGCCAGTCGAGCGGGACCTGCTTCTCGCGGTCCCACGGACGCTCCCACCCCGCGAAATGGAGAATCTTGTCGATCACTCCGGCCGTAAAACCCCAGACCAGGGCTGATTCGACCAGAAATGCCGGGCCTCGGTAGCCGCTCGGGTGGACGGTGGTCGCACGGTTGGCCGGATCCGTGAGATCCACCACGGGGACGGTGAAGACGCGGGCCGTCTCGCCCGGGTCGACGACGCCGACAGGCGTCGGGCGGCGCCACCAGCCGAGGACCGGGGTGACCACGAATCGGCTGACCGGGATGTACAGCTTGGGCAGCACGCCGAAGAGCTGGACGCCGCTCGGGTCGAGGCCGGTCTCCTCCTCGGCCTCGCGCAGCGCGGCGTTCAGCGGTCCGTCGGTCTTCGGGTCGCCGTCCTCGGGGTCGAGGGCGCCGCCGGGGAAGGACGGCTGTCCCGCGTGCGATCGGAGGGTGCCCGCCCGTTCCATGAGCAGCAGCTCGGGGCCGCGCGGGCCCTCGCCGAAGAGGATGAGCACCGCGGACTGGCGGCCCGCGCCGTTCGCCGGCGGCAGGAAGCGGCTGAGCTGGAGCGGTTCCACGGTCTCCGCGACCTGCGCGACCGGACCCAGCCAGTCGGGCAGACCGTCCTTGCTGAGCACCGGCCCGCCCTGCGCGTCGCTCGCGTTCCGTGTGTTGTTTGCGTGCTTCATCGCCACCCCCGTTCTGCTGTTCCCAACGCCCGCCGAGGCCGTTTTCGTTCCGTCATCCGGCGCCCAACGGGGGCGCGGGCCTGCCGCCCGCGTCCAGATAGGCCTGCGGGGGGTTGAGCCGCTGCCCGGGGAAGCCGCCCTTCTCGTACTTCAGGAGCTTCTTCGCCTTCTCGGGGTCCGTCTCGCCCTCCCCGTACGCCGGGCAGAGGGGGGCGATGGGGCAGGCGCCGCAGGCGGGCTTACGGGCGTGGCAGATGCGGCGGCCGTGGAAGATCACGTGGTGCGACAGCATCGTCCACTCGTTCTTCGGGAAGAGCTCGCCGACGGCCCTCTCGATCTTGTCCGGGTCGGTCTCCGCGGTCCACTGCCAGCGCCGCACGAGCCGCTGGAAGTGCGTGTCCACGGTGATCCCGGGCCGTCCGAAGGCGTTGCCGAGCACGAC
The DNA here is from genome assembly GCF_053600395.1 of Streptomyces sp. NPDC005070. Classification (NCBI taxonomy): domain Bacteria; kingdom Bacillati; phylum Actinomycetota; class Actinomycetes; order Kitasatosporales; family Streptomycetaceae; genus Streptomyces; species Streptomyces sp. NPDC005070. Next base: position 6,036 of record NZ_JBSFZS010000183.1, read on the forward strand.
GAACGCGGTCTTGCGGCCCACTCCGGGCAGTTTCACGAGGTCTTCGAGGCGGCCGGGCACCTCGCCCCCGAAGTCGTCCCTCAGCGCCTTGGAGAGACCTATGACGGATCTGGTCTTGGCCCGGAAGAACCCGGTCGGGCGCAGAATCTCCTCGACCTCCTCCGGGTTGGCCTCGGCGAGGTCCTCGGGGGTCGGATACCTGGCGAAGAGCGCCGGCGTCGTCTGATTCACCCGCAGGTCGGTGGTCTGGGCGGACAGGACCGTGGCGACGATCAACTGGAAGGGGTTCTCGAAGTCGAGCTCCGGGTGGGCGTACGGGTACACCTCGGCGAGTTCGCGGTTGATACGGCGGGCCCGGCGGACGAGAGCGGTGTGCGACTCGTTCCGCGGCGGCGACGCGACGGGCCGCGCGGGTGCCGTCTTCCCTGAGGCGGCCTCACCGGACGCCGCCTTCTTGGAGACGGTTTTCCCGACGGCCTTCTTGGCGGCGGTCTTTCCGACGGCCGTCCTGGAGGCAGTCTTTCCGGCAGCCTTGGCGGTGCCGCCCGCGGCCTTGGCGGTCTTGCCCGCGGCCGTCCTCCCCGAAGCGGCCTCGGCCGGAGCCGTCTTCTCGGCGGCCGTTTTCGTGGGTGTCACCTTCTTGGCGGTCCGAGGGGCCGTCTTCTTCGCGCTCTTCCCGCCGACGGTCGTCGACGCCGCCCCGGACACAGCCCCGGACGCAGCCTCCGGCACCGCCTTCACCGGCTTCACCGGCTTCGACTTTGTCGCTTTTGCCTGTTCTTTGGTTCCGTCGGGGGCCTGTTCGCCCACAGCGGAATCGCGACGTACAACCACCCGCCCAGCCCCCTTGGCCTGTGCTCTCACCGGCGATTTGGACACCCGGCCAGCCTAAAGCCCGGCACCGACATCCGCCCCGGACCCTGAAGATCGGCCCCCAATTGGCCCCCTGCCGCACTCGTTGGGACGCCAGTGCGGCAGACTTGTGACTGATCACACTGTTTGGACCGTCCGGCAAGATGGGGAACACGGTCCCCTGGTACCAAGGGGGAGCACAGCCCCCTGAGCAGGTCGACAAGGAGAGAACTCGTGGACGACGTTCTGCGGCGCGCCCCGCTCTTCGCGGCGCTCGATGACGAGCAGGCCGCGGAGCTCCGCGCCTCCATGAGTGAGGTGACCCTCGCGCGAGGCGACGCCCTCTTCCATGAAGGCGACCCCGGCGACCGCCTCTATGTGGTCACCGAGGGCAAGGTGAAGCTCCACCGCACCTCCCCCGACGGGCGCGAGAACATGCTGGCCGTCCTCGGCCCCGGTGAGCTGATCGGCGAACTGTCGCTGTTCGACCCGGGCCCGCGCACGGCGACCGCCACCGCGCTCACCGAGGTCAAGCTGCTCGGCCTCGGCCACGGTGACCTCCAGCCCTGGCTGAACGCACGCCCCGAGGTGGCCGCCGCTCTGCTGCGCGCCGTCGCCCGGCGCCTGCGCAAGACCAACGACCAGATGTCCGACCTGGTCTTCTCCGACGTGCCCGGCCGTGTCGCGCGCGCCCTGCTCGACCTGTCGCGCCGCTTCGGTGTGCAGTCCGAAGAGGGCATCCACGTGGTGCACGACCTCACGCAGGAGGAGCTCGCCCAGCTCGTCGGCGCCTCCCGCGAGACCGTCAACAAGGCGCTCGCCGACTTCGCGGGCCGCGGCTGGCTCCGCCTGGAGGCCCGGGCGGTGATCCTCCTCGACGTGGAGCGGCTCGCCAAGCGCTCGCGCTGACGCCTACGGCCGTACGTCGACGGGGTCCCGCCTCCCACCGAGGCGGGACCCCGTCGTCGTCACCCCGGAGTCGGGGGCTCGCCGCGGTCTCCCACCTTCCTCCGCCTCCCCTCCCCCGGCCGAGCCGCGAGCCCGTAAATGATCTGCGCCCCGGCCGCCCTTCGCGGGACAGTGGCCGCATGACCGCACAGGGGCACCGCAGAGGGCTCGACGCCGAGGGATACATCGAGCGCGAGGGATCGCCGGCGCGCGTGCCGTACGCCTTCGAGGCCGTCGTCACGGCGGCCCGTGAACGGGTCCTGGACGTCTTCGGGGCGCGGCTGGACGGCGCGTACCTCTACGGCTCGATCCCGCGCGGCACCGCGCGCGTGGGACGCTCCGATCTCGACCTGCTGCTGTCGCTGCGCGAGGAGCCGACCGACACCGACCGCGCCGACGCCCGCGTGCTCGAAGCGGCGCTCGACGAGGAGTTCGCCTCGATCGACGGCGTGGGAACCCTGCTGTTCAGCCGTACGCGGCTGCTGAGCGACCTGGAGATCCACGACCTCGGCTGGTTCGTCGCCTGCCTCTGCACCCCTCTCCTGGGCGAGGACCTGGCGGAACACCTTCCGCGCTACCGTCCCGACACGCTGCTGGCCCGCGAGACGAACGGCGACCTCGGCCTGCTGCTGCCGCGCTGGCGCGAACGGATCGCCACGGCCGCGGACACGGACGAGGCCAGGCGCCCCCTGGTGCGCTCGATGTCCCGGCACCTCGTCCGCACCGGCTTCACGCTCGTCATGCCGCGCTGGAACGGCTGGACCAGCGACCTCGGGGAGATGGCCGAGGCGTTCGGCGCGTACTACCCGCGGCGGGCCGCCGACCTGCGCGGCGCGGCCGTACGCGGTCACGAGCCGACCGGCGACCCCGCCGTGCTCCGCTCGTACACCGACGATCTGGGGCCCTGGCTGGCCGAGGAGTACGCGCGCGTGCACGGCATCAAGGCACCCCGCCCCTGAACGCCTCCTCCAAGGCCCCGCCAAGACCCTTGAAACGCGGCCCCGAACACCACTGCCCGAACCACCGCTGCCCGAACACCACGGCCCCGTAGGACGCGTCCTAGATGAGCCCGTGCTCCCGCAGATAGTCGATCTGCGCCCGCACCGACAGCTCGGCCGCGGGCCACAGCGACCTGTCCACGTCGACGTAGACACGGGCGACGACCTCTTGCGGCGAGCGGAGGCCGTTCTCGACGGCGGTCTCGACCTGGGCGAGCCGGTGGGCACGGTGGGCGAGATAGAACTCGACCGCGCCCTGTGCGTCGTCGAGGACCGGCCCATGACCGGGCAGGACGGTGTGGACACCGTCGTCGACCGTCAGCGAGCGGAGCCGGCGCAGGGAGTCGAGATAGTCGCCCAGGCGCCCGTCGGGATGGGCCACCACGGTCGTACCGCGTCCCAGGACGGTGTCCCCCGTCAGAACGGCCTGATCGGCCGGGAGATGGAAGCACAGCGAGTCGGCGGTGTGCCCGGGAGTCGACACGACACGCAGCTCGAGCCCGCCGAGGCTGATCACGTCTCCCGCGGCCAGCCCTTCGTCACCGAGCCGCAGCGCGGGGTCCAGCGCGCGGACGGCGGTCCCCGACAGCTCGGCGAAGCGCGACGCGCCCTCCGCGTGGTCGGGATGCCCGTGCGTGAGCAGGGTCAGCGCGACCCGCTTGCCGGCCCGCTCGGCCGTGTCCAGGACCGTACGCAGATGTACGTCGTCCAGGGGGCCCGGGTCGATGACGACCGCGAGCTCGGAGTCCGGCTCGGACACGATCCACGTGTTCGTGCCGTCCAGGGTCATCGCGGAGGCGTTGGGGGCGAGGACGTTCACCGCGCGCGCGGTGGCGGGCCCGGACAGGACCGTGCCCCGCGGCTGACCGGGGAGGGCTGCCGCGTCGGTCATGCGGATGCTCCGCCGGTCGGGATGTGCTTGGTGAACTCGTCGTGTCCGGGCCAGGAGAGGACGACCTCGCCCTCCTCCAGGCGCGCCTCGGCCAGGACGGGGGTCAGATCACGGGCGCCCGCGGCGGCGAGGGCGTCGGCGGCCCTCTCGTACGCCACGATCCCGCGCAGGGTCGCGATGGTGGGCGGCATCATCAGCAGCTCGCCCTCGTCGTAGCCGGCCGCCGCGTCGACGGGACGGATCCACACGGTGCGGTCGGCCTCCGTGGAGGCGTTCCGCGTGCGCTGGCCCTCCGGGAGGACGGCCACGAAGAACCACGTGTCGTAGCGGCGGGACTCGAACTCCGGGGTGATCCAGCGGGCCCAGGCCCCGAGCAGGTCCGAGCGGAGCACGAGCCCTCTGCGGTCGAGGAACTCCGCGAAGGACAGGTCCCTGGCGACCAGGGCCGCCCGGTCCGCCTCCCAGTCGTCCCCCGTGGTGTCACCGACCACGCTGTCCGGGCTGGGGCCGGCGAGCAGGACGCCCGCCTCCTCGTACGTCTCGCGTACGGCCGCGCACACGATGGCCTGGGCGGAGGTCTCGTCCACGCCGAGCCGCCGCGCCCACCACGCGCGCGTGGGTCCCGCCCAGCGGATCTGCTGCTCGTCGTCGCGCGGGTCCACGCCGCCGCCCGGATACGCGTACGCGCCTCCGGCGAAGGCCATGGAGGCGCGTCGGCGCAGCATGTGGACCACGGGGCCGGTCTCGCTGTCCTTGACCAGCATCACCGTGGCGGCGCGCCGGGGCGTGACCGGCGTCAGCGTGCCCTCGGCGAGCGCCCGAATCCGCTCCGGCCAGTCCACCGGAAACCATTGCCCATTCCCCATGGCCGGAGGCTATCCCGAGCCGGGCGGATGTTCGAGGCCCCACCGCCCCACAAGCGACTTTCGCCCCTCCGCCCCCACCCTCCCCCAGGGTCTCGGCTTCGCTCGACCAAGGGGGACCCCCATCGCACCCGGGGCTCCGCCCCAGATCCCGCTCCTCAAACGCCAGAGGGGCTGAAACTCATGTTGCTTGCCCGTAGAGATAGATCCCGCAGTCGGGAGCCGCAGCCACCACGACGCACCCGCGGCCGGGATCCGGCGTGAGGGGCCGTGCCGGTACATCGATGCCCGTCGCCACCGACGCTCACCTCTCCGTCCAACGGCGACGGGCTGATGCACCGGC
>NZ_JBSFZS010000184.1:0-10794 GCF_053600395.1 Streptomyces sp. NPDC005070
GTCGAGGGGCAGACGATCTCCGAGGGCACGGAAGGCCGCCTTTGAGCCTCACCAACTCGCAGGCGCGGTCGATCCGATTCGCTTGTCGGTGCTGTCAGCCGGCCGCGTCGAGGCCGGTCCGGAAGCGCAGGTGCAACTCCTTCACCTGCTCGGCCAGTTCGGGGACCGGGCCGGCGGTCTCCAGGCCGGGTACGACGTCCCGGATGGACAACGGGCTGAGGGGCGAGGTGATGGGCACGCCCCACTCGGCCTTCCAGTCCCGGGCCTGCTGGGACGAGCTCGCGTACACGATGCGGCCCAGTCCGACCCAGCCGTGCGCGGCCGCGCACATCGGGCAGTGCTCTCCCGAGGTGTACACGGTCGCCGCGGCCCGTTCCTCGGGGCTCAGATTGGCCGCGGCCCAGCGGGCGAGTTCGAACTCCGGGTGCCGGGTCGGGTCCCCGGTGGTGGACTCGCGGTTGCGGTCCTCGGCCAGGACCTTGCCGTCCGCGTCGGCCAGCAGCGAGCCGAACGGCCAGTCACCGGCGTCGACGGCCTCGGCCGCCAGGTCCAGGCAGCGGCGGAGATGAGCGAGGTCGGCTTCGCCGACGACGGAGGACGGGCCGGTGTCGTCGGCGTGGGGGCTGTCGCCGTGGTGGGTTTCGTGGGCGTTGGGGGCCACTGTGGCTCCGTCTCTGTGGGCGTGGGTGGGGGCTATGCCAGGTGCGCGGCCACGGTGGCCAGCGCCTGCCACGCCACCTCGGGCCTGAGGGTCTCGTCCGGGTCGCCGTTGTAGGGGTCGAGGACCACCGTGCCGGCACCGGCGAGGCGCAACTGCTCGATGTCGTCGAGGATCTGCTCGATGGTGCCTTCGCCGGCTCGGCGGTCTGGATGGTCGACCGGCTTCCGGGTGAGCCGGAGAACGATGCGCGGCGCCAGACCGGGTACGGGCCGGCCGAGTTCGTCGGCGATGTCCTTCAGGCGGTCCACCGCGTCACGGAACCACGGCATGGTGAACCGGAGCGGATGCCACGGCAGGCCGAGGCGGGCCGCCCGGCGCAGTCCCGCGTCGCTGTTGCCGCCGATCCAGACAGGAATCTGCCCGCTCCGGTAGTCGGCCTCGTCGGCCCACGCGGTTCGCAGGGTCTCCAGCAACTCGTCGGTCAGCGCGCCACGCCGCTCGAAGGGAACGCCGAGCGCGTCGAATTCCTCCCGGGCCCAGCCGACACCGACACCGAGGATCAGCCGGCCGCCGGAGAGCTGATGCAGGTTGGCCGCCATTCTCGCGACCAGCAGAGGATGCCGGTAGGGCGCGATGAGAACCGTGGTGCCCAGCTTTACCCGGGTCGTTAAACCGGCCAGCCAGGAGAGCGTCGTAAAAGGATCGTAGAACGGGGCGGGATACTGTTTCGCGACATCCGATGTGATGGCCACGTGGTCGGAGACCATCAATAGGTCGAAGCCGAGGCCTTCCACCGTCCTGGCCCAACGGGAAAGGGTTTCCGGGTCGGTGCCGGGTCCGAAATTGGGGACATTGACGCCTATCTGCATGGTCCGACCCTAGCAACCGCGCACCAATGGTGGGCAGTTGGTTCTCGCGCTTTTCCGGCCGCAGCTTACGCTTCACTCCGAAGGTCCGGTCCCGTGCAATACGATTGCAATCTGATGACTCATCAGATTGCAATCACATTGCTTGTCGCGCGCCCTTGACGCCGGGAGAACCGGGAACCTACGGTGAGCGCGAGCTACGAGTTCCGGTGATCAAGCCCTGGCTGGCCGGACGGCAACCCTCGACGCAGTGGGGTGCCCCAGGTGAAGGCTCGGCGGATCTTCCTGTTCTGCAAGTGCGTTCCCACCGGTCCGAGGGCCGACGACATTCCCGGGAGGACGGCGTGCCAACGGGCCTTGTGCTGTGCTCCCGGCGCCACGTGGATCTCCTGCTGGTCTGCAGCTGTCTCTGTCACGGCTGACCCGCACCCACTCCTCACCCTCCTTCACACGACAGCGCGCGCTCGGCATGCCCCGCCTGCCGAAGCCCCTTCGTGCACCCCACCATGCGGAAGCAGAGACCAGCCATGGCACAGCACAACACCACCAGACCCTTCCGGTCGCTCGGCGCGATGTCCCTCGGTACGGCGCTCCTGGTGGCCCTGACCGGCTGCACGAGCAGCAAGACCTCCACCGGCTCCACGGAAGCGGGGATCACCGTCGGCACGACGGACCAGGTGACCGCCCTCGACCCGGCGGGCTCCTGGGACGCGGGCTCCGGCACCATCGCGAGCGAGGTCTTCGCGACCCTGCTCAGCGTGAGGAACGGCGCCACGGAGGTCTCCCCGGACCTGGCCACCGGGATCGAGCCGACCGGACCCAAGGAGTACACGGTCACGCTGAAGAAGGGCCTGAAGTTCGCCAACGGCCACGAACTGACGTCCTCCGACGTCAAGTTCAGCTTCGACCGCACCTTGAAGATCGCCGACGAGAACGGTCCCTCGTCCCTCCTGTACGACCTCGACTCCGTCGCCGCCCCGGCGCCGACCACCATCGTCTTCACCCTCAAGTCGGCCGACGACAGCCTGTTCCCGCAGGTGCTGTCCACCGCCGCCGGCTACGTCGTCGACGAACAGGTCTTCCCCGCGGACAAGATCCTCGACGACAAGTCGATCGTCGCGGGCAAGCCGTGGAACGGTCCGTACGGCGTGCGCAGTTACGACAAGAACTCGCTGGTGTCCTTCACCGCCAACAGCGCCTACGGCGGCGGTCTGGGCGCCGCGAAGACCAAGAACGTCCAGTTGAAGTACTACACCGACGCGAGCAACCTCAAGCTCGACGTCCAGCAGGGCACCGTCGACGCCGTCTACCGCACGCTCACCACCGCCGACCTCGACGACCTGTCCAAGAAGAAGGACATCAAGGTCCACACCGGCTCGGGCAACGGCATCCGCTACATCGTCTTCGACTTCCGGACCCAGCCGTACGGCACCAGGACCAAGAAGCCCGACAAGGCCAAGGCGCTGGCCGTACGGCAGGCCGTCGCCGACTCCGTGGACCGGGCCCAACTCGCCCGGCAGGTCTACAAGAACAGCTACCAGCCGTTGTACAGCTCCGTGCCCGACGGCCTCACCGGCGCCACCGCCTCCTTCAAGTCGCTCTACGGCGACAAGAAGGGCGGCCCCGACAAGGCTGCCGCCGCCGCGCGCCTCAAGGCGGCGAAGGTGACCACCCCGGTCACCCTCAGCCTCCAGTACAACAGCGACCACTACGGCTCCTCCTCGGCCGACGAGTACGCGCTGGTCAAGACCCAGCTCGAGGCCACCGGACTGTTCAAGGTGAACCTCCAGTCCACCGAGTGGACCCAGTACGGCAAGGACCGCGTCAAGCACCTGTACCCGCTCTACCAACTGGGCTGGTACGCCGACTACCTGGACGCCGACAACTACCTCTCGCCCTTCTACTCGGCCAACAGCTGGGTCGCCAACGACTACTCCGACCCCGCCGTCCGTGAGCTGATCAAGAAGGAGGAGACGGAGACCGACACCGGCCGGCGCGCCGAACTGCTCGAAGAGGCGCAGGACAAGGCCGCCGCCTCGGTGCCCCTGCTTCCCCTGCTCCAGGGGTCCACCGCGATCGTCACCCGTACCGACGTCAGCGGTGTGCCCGACGAGCTGAGCAGCGCATACCAGTTCCGCTGGGCCGGGCTCGCGAAGAAGTGAGCGCCCCGACCCAGGACATCCCCGGCGCCGCCGCTCCGGCCGGCGGCGCCGCGGGATACGGACTCACCCGCTACCTGGTGGTCCGCTTCCTCCTCATCATCCCCACCGTGCTCGTCCTCGTCAGCCTGGTCTTCTTCCTGATGCGCGCCACCGGAGACCCGATCAGCGCCGCCTTCGGCGACCGGCTCACCCCGGACCAGCTCCAGGCCAAGCTGCACCAGGCGGGCTACGACCGGCCGTTGCTCACCCAGTACCTCGACTACCTCAGGTCCCTGGCCACCGGCGACTTCGGCCACACCGTCACCGACAACCAGCCGGTGACCCACGTCCTGGGCACCTACGGCGCCGCCACCGCCGAACTCGCCTTCAACGCACTCGTCGTGGCCCTCGTGGTCGGCGTCCCCCTGGGCCTGGTGGCGGCCACGCACCGGGATCGCGCGCCCGACGCGGCGCTGCGCCTGTTCGCCGTCCTCACCTACGCCACCCCCGTGTTCTTCGTGGGACTGCTGCTGAAGCTCGTCCTCGCGATCCGGCTCGGCTGGCTCCCCGCGTCCGGCCGGGCGAGCACCGACGTCCAGCTCTTCCTCCAGGACCAGTCCAGCACGACGGGGCTCTACCTCGTCGACGCCCTGCGCAGCGGCGACGGAGCGGCTGTCGTCGATGTCCTGAAGCACGCGGTCCTGCCCGCCCTCGCGCTGGGTCTGCTCGTCGCCGGCATCATCCTGCGACTGGTCCGCACCAACCTGATCGGCACCCTCTCCGCCGACTACGTGGAGGCCGCCAGGTCCCGGGGCGTGGCACCCCTCCGCCTGGTCACCCGCCACGCGGCCCGGCCCGCCCTGATCCCCGTCGTCACCGTCCTCGGACTCCAGGTCGCCGGACTGCTCGGCGGAGCGGTGCTCACCGAGACCACCTTCGAGTGGAAGGGACTCGGCTACGAACTCGCCCACTATCTGACGGTGCGTGACTTCCCGGCCGTGCAGGGCATCGTGGCCCTGTTCGCCGTCGTCGTGGCGGTGACGAACTTCCTCGTCGACATCCTCGCGGCCCTCATCGATCCCCGAGTGAGGTACTGAGCCGTGGCACAGCTTCTCCTCCGCCGGCGGACACCTTTGCCGGAGCGCCTGCGCACCGGCGGCGCGGTGCAGCGCGCCATGCTGCTCACGGGCGTGGTCCTCACGGCGCTCTTCGTCCTCGCGGCGCTCCTCGGCCCGCTGCTCGCCCCGCGCGGCTATGCCCAACTCCAGGACGGTTCCGGTCTGTTCGGATCGCAGCAGCACCCGAGCGGAGCCCATCCGCTGGGCACCACCATCGCGGGGTACGACGTCCTGTCCCGCACGGTGTGGGGAGCCAGGACCGCGCTGGAGATCATTCTCGCGGCACTGCTGCTGTCGGTGGTGCCGGGCACGGTCCTGGGCCTGGTCTCCGGATACCTCGGCGGCAGGCTGGACCGGTCGCTGGTCGGGCTGGCCGACGCGCTCTACGCGTTCCCGCCGCTGCTGCTCGCCATCGTCATGTCGATCGTGATCAGCGGCGGCAGGTCGAGCCTGGCCGGTGGTCTCGGCGCGGCCGCCTGCTCGGTGGCCGTGGCCTTCGTCCCGCAGTACTTCCGTGTCGTACGGGCCGAGGTGATCCGGGTGAAGGCGGAGCCCTTCGTGGACGCGGCCCGGGTGATCGGCACCGGAACCCGGCGGATCATGTTCCGGCACGTGCTGCGCAACTCGGTCCGCACCCTCCCGCTGATCTTCACCATCAACGCTTCCGAGGCCATCCTCACCCTCGCCGGGCTCGGCTTCCTCGGCTTCGGCATCGAGCCCAACTCGGCGGCCGAGTGGGGATACGACCTCAACCGCTCGGTCGCCGACGTCACTTCGGGGCTCTGGTGGACCGCGGTCCCGCCCGGCCTGGCCATCGTGCTCACCGTGCTCGGCACCACCCTCCTCGGCGAGAGCCTCACCGATCTGGCCGACCCCCGGCTCCGGCGGCGGGCCGCGGCGCCCACACCCACGACGACGGACGGAGGCACGGACGATGACTGACCTGCTGCGCATCGAGAACCTGCGGGTCACGTTCGCCACCGACGCCGGACCGGCCCCCGCCGTGAAGGGAGTGAACCTGGCCGTCGCTCCGGGAGAGACGCTGGCCCTGGTCGGCGAGAGCGGCAGCGGCAAGACCGTGACCGCCAGGTCGGTCCTCGGCCTGCTGCCCGCCACCGCGACGACCCGCGGCCGGGTGCTGCTCGGCGACGGCACCGCCGACCCGGCCGAGGACGTACTCACCGCGCCCCCGGCCCGTCTGCGCGAACTGCGCGGCACCCACGCCGCGATGGTGTTCCAGGAGCCGTCCACGGCCCTGAACCCGGTCTTCACCATCGGCTGGCAGCTCACCGAGGGACTGCGGGCCCACGGACACGGCGGCAGTAGGGCCGAACGCCGTGCCATGGCCGTCGACTGGCTCGACCAGGTCGGCATCCCGGACCCGGCCACTCGCGTGGACCACTACCCGCACCAACTGTCCGGCGGTCAGAAGCAACGGGCCGTCATCGCCATGGCCCTCGCCCTCGGCACCAGGCTCATCGTGGCCGACGAGCCCACCACCGCGCTGGACGTCACCGTCCAGGCGGAGATCCTGGAGCTCCTGCACCGGTGCCGCACCGACTTCGGTACCGCGGTGCTCCTCATCACCCACAACATGGGCGTGGTCGCCGACCTGGCGGACCGCGTGGTGGTGATGCGTGAGGGCGAGGTGGTGGAACAGGCGCCGGTCCGCGCGCTGTTTGCGACGCCCGGCCACGCGTACACCCGGGAACTACTGGCCGCCGTCCCGGTCTTCGGCCGGCAAGGAGGCCGCGCGCCGGCCTCCGCCGCGCGGACCGGGCCGCCGGTCGTGCGGGCCGCCGGGCTGGTCGTGGAGCATCCGGGACGGCTCAGGAGGAAGGGCTTCAGGGCGGTCGACGGCGTGAGTTTCGAGATCGGATCGGGTGAAGTGCTCGGGCTGGTGGGGGAGAGCGGCAGCGGCAAGACCACCATCGGCCGGACGGTCGCCGGTCTGACGGCCGTGACCGGCGGCGAACTCGACGTGTTCGGCGAGCCCTTGACGACCCGGCGACGCGCACGCGGCCGGGCCGGCCACATCGGCTACGTGTTCCAGGACCCCGCGGCCAGCTTCAACCCGCTGCTGACCGTCGCCGACAGCGTCGCCGAACCACTGGCCGTCCACCGGCGCGAACTGACGGCCGCGGCGATCCGCGCCGAGGCCGAGGCGTTGCTGGAGTCGGTACACCTGCCGCGCGCCTACGCGGACCGCTACCCCCACGAACTCAGCGGCGGCCAGCGGCAGCGTGCCGCGCTGGCCCGTGCGCTCGCCCTGCGGCCCCGGCTGCTCATCGCGGACGAGCCCACCTCGGCCCTCGACGTGTCCGTCCAGGCGAAGGTGCTCGGCCTGTTCGCCGAACTCCAGCGGGAACTGGGCTTCGCGGCACTGTTCATCAGCCACGATCTCGCCGTCGTCGAGCAGGTCGCCGACCGTGTCGTGGTCCTGCACCGCGGCCGGGTCGCCGCGTCCGGTTCGACCGCCGACGTACTGGGCAGTCCACAGGACGACTACACCCGCGGACTCCTCGCGGCACTGCCGGTCCCCGATCCGGTCCGGCAGTCCCGGCGGCGGGATCCGGTCCCCGACGCCCGGGAGGAGCGGGATACCCTCCGTTCCCACAGTGCGGTGGACGCCCTCGACGAAGGAGCGGCAAGGACATGACCGGTAGACGCCGCGCACGCCGATGGGCCGACGTGTTCGCCCGGTGGACCTCCGGTCTGCTGGCGGTCGGCTCCATGCTGTCGGGATGCCCGCTGCCCGAGCCCTCCGTCCACCGGGATGAGCCGGACCGGACGCCGGACACGAGCCGCCGGCCACCGGCCGGCCACCCGGAGCGGCCCGCGGGGCACGTCCCGCCGACGGACGTGGAGCGGGAGCTCTGGTGTGCTTTGGGCATCGAGGTCCGACGAACATATACGTGAAGCCACGCCGGAGGACCCTTACGACGCCACCCCATAGGGGGACAGCTCGCACGGGATTCAGGCCCGATCACGTGAAAATTCGTGTGATGTGAGAGCGTGCAGGGCGTGAGTGAGACACCGACCAATACCCTGCAATACCGCCTCGACGGCCCGGAAGACGCTCCGGTCCTCATACTCGGACCCTCGCTCGGCACCACCTGGCACATGTGGGACCGGCAGATTCCCGAGCTCTCGAAGAGCTGGCGGATCTTCCGTTTCGATCTCCCGGGACACGGCGGAGCACCCGCCTATCCGGCCGGATCGGTGGCCGAACTCGCCGGACGGCTGCTGGCGACGCTCGACCGGCTGGGCATCCAGCGTTTCGGGTACGCGGGCTGCGCGTTCGGCGGGGCCATCGGGCTCGAACTGGCGCTGCGCTGCCCCGAGCGGGTGGCGTCCCTGGCGCTGATCGCCGCCTCGCCCCGTTTCGGCACGGCCGACGAGTTCCGGCAGCGTGGGGTGATCGTGAGGTCGAACGGCCTGGACCCGATCGCCCGTACCTCGCCCGAACGCTGGTTCACGAGCGGCTTCGCCGCGGCCCAGCCCGCGATCACCGAGTGGGCCGTGCAGATGGTCCGCACCACCGACCCCGGCTGCTACATCGCTGCCTGCGAGGCGCTCGCCGCCTTCGACGTGCGGGGCGAGCTGGGCATGGTGGGTGTTCCCACCCTCGTGCTGGCCGGTTCCGACGACGAGGTCACCGGGCCCGCGGAGGCCCGCACACTGGTCGCCGGGATACCGGACGCCCGGCTCGCGGTCGTCCCCGGTGCCTCGCACCTGGTTCCCGTGGAGCAGCCCGCCGCCGTGACGGATCTGCTCGTACGGCACTTCTCCAGCGCCTGGCTGCCTGCCTTCGACTCGTCCACCGGTCAGATGGCGGTCCAGGCCGCGCAGGCGTACCCCGTGCAGGCCGCCCCGCCGCCGGTCGCGCCCTTCGCCGAGATCGCCCCGGCCCCCGTCGCGCCCGAGCCCCTGGGACGGCAGGATCCGTACGACATCGGGATCAAGGTGCGCCGCGACGTGCTCGGGGACGCTCATGTCGATGGGGCGCTGACCTCGGCGGACGAGTTCTCCGGGGACTTCCAGGAGTTCATCACCCGGTACGCGTGGGGCGAGATCTGGGACCGGCCCGGACTCGACCGGCGCTCGCGCAGTTGTGTGACGCTGACCGCGCTGGTCGCGGGCGGCCACCTCGACGATCTCGCCGTGCACACCCGCGCCGCCCTGCGTAACGGTCTCACCCCGGCGGAGATCAAGGAGGTGCTGCTCCAGACGGCCGTCTACTGCGGTGTGCCGGCGGCGAACAGCGCCTTCCGGGTGGCCCAGAAGATCATCCGTGAGGAGACGACCCCCCAGGAGTGAACGGGCGGAGCCGTCCGGCGGACTCGTCCACAGGAGTGACCCCCGGGCCGGGTGCGGGGGCAGGATGGGCTCATGAAGCTCACGAAGAAGTCGCACTCCTGCGTCCGTCTCGAGAAGGACGGGCGGACGCTCGTCATCGATCCCGGGGGTTTCAGCGAGGAGGACGCCGCCGTGGGCGCGGACGTCCTCCTCGTCACGCACGAGCACCCGGACCATTTCGACGAGGAGCGGCTCCGCGCGGCCATGGAGGCCAACCCGGCGGCCGAGATCTGGACCCTGCGGTCGGTGGCGGAGAAGGTCTCCGCCGCCTTCCCCGGCCGGGTGCACACCGTGGGTCACGGCGACACCTTCACCGCCGCCGGTTTCGACGTCCAGGTGCACGGCGAACTGCACGCGGTGATCCATCCGGACATCCCGCGGATCACCAACGTCGGCTATCTCGTCGACGGTGGCCGCGTCTTCCATCCCGGGGACGCCCTGACCGTCCCCGACCGGCCGGTCGAGACGCTGATGCTCCCGGTGATGGCGCCGTGGAACAAGATCTCCGAGGTCATCGAGTACGTGCGCGAGGTCAAGCCGCAACGCGCGTACGACATCCACGACGCCCTGCTCACGGACCTCGCGCGGCCGATCTACGACCGCCAGATCGGTGCCCTCGGCGGCTCCGAGCATCTGCGGCTGACGCCGGGAGCGTCGGCGGAGGTCTGAGCCGGGGCCGGCCGCGCCCGCACCCGTGGTGCTCCGTGCCGTCCCGGTGGTGAGAGGACGGCACGGAGTGTCTCCGGCGGACCCGTTGTCTTACCCGCCCGGTAGGTTGTGAGGCATGCGTATCGCCACCTGGAACGTGAACTCGATCACCGCCCGGCTCCCGAGGCTGCTGGCCTGGCTGGAGAGCAGCGGCACGGACGTGCTGTGCCTCCAGGAGGCCAAGGTCGCCGCCGAGCAGTTCCCCGTCGAACAGCTCCGCGAGCTGGGTTACGAGGCGGCCGTGCACGCCACGGGACGGTGGAACGGCGTGGCGGTGATCTCCCGGGTCGGCCTGGAGGACGTGGTCAGGGGCCTGCCGGGCGGTCCCGAGTACGAGGGCGCGGAGGAACCCCGGGCGGTCTCCGCGACCTGCGGTCCGGTCCGCGTCTGGTCGGTGTACGTGCCGAACGGCCGCGAGGTGGAGCACGCGCACTACGCGTACAAGCTCCAGTGGTTCGAGGCCCTGAGAGCGGCGGTGGCGGGCGACGCGGCGGGCAGCCGCCCGTTCGCGGTGCTGGGCGACTACAACGTCGCGCCCACGGACGACGACGTGTACGACGTGGCCGCCTTCGAGGGGCTGACCCATGTCACCCCGGCCGAGCGTGCCGCGCTGGCCGCTCTGCGCGGGGAGGGCCTGACGGACGTGGTCCCGCGCCCCCTCAAGTACGAACACCCGTACACGTACTGGGACTACCGCCAGCTCTGCTTCCCGAAGAATCGCGGCATGCGCATCGACCTCGTCTACGGCAACGAGGCGTTCTCGACGGCGGTCAAGGACGCGTACGTCGACCGCGAGGAGCGCAAGGGCAAGGGCGCCTCGGACCACGCACCGGTCGTGGTGGACCTGGACGTCTAGTGCCGCGGCAGGCAACGTTTGCCCGTCAAGGAGCGGCGCCCGGTGCGTGCTCTCGGTGTGCCGGCCGGAAGTCCTCGTACTGGAT
>NZ_JBSFZS010000185.1:0-10523 GCF_053600395.1 Streptomyces sp. NPDC005070
ACGTCGAGGAAGATCTGGTCGGCCGCGGGGAAGGTATGGGCGACCGAGCGCTTGATACGGACGGCGACCTCCTCGACCTCCTCGCTGTCGAGCCCGGGGACCAGGTCGATGCGGGCGGCCACCAGGGTCGAGTCGAGGCCGAGCTCCATGGTCAGCAGCGCTTCGACGCTGTCGATCTCGGGCTGTGCCTTCAGCAGTTCGCGGATCCGGCCACTCTGCTCCTCGTCCACCGCCCGGCCGATGAGCTGCTCGCGGGCGTCGCTGCCGAGCCAGAAGGCGATGCACACGAGCAGCAGTCCGATGGCGAAGGAGGCGGCGGCCTCCCACACGACCTGGCCCGTGATCATGTGGAGCACCATGCCGACCATCGCGAGGCTCACCCCCAGGACCGCGGTGCCGTCCTCGGCGACGACCGTCCGCAGGGCCGGGTCGCGCATGCCGTCGCCGCCCTTGCCGCGGATCTGGAAGAGAGCCCGCAGAAGCGAGGCGCCTTCCGCGAGCAGGGCCACGCCGAGCACCGCGAGCCCGGTCATATAGCCGCTGAGGGATTCCTCGGCGCCGTTGCGGAGCGCCTCGAAGCCCTGGAAGAAGGAGAAGCAGCCGCCCATGACGAAGATGCCGACGGCCGCGAGCAGTGACCAGAAGAACCGTTCCTTGCCGTAGCCGAAGGGATGCCGCCGGTCGGGTGGCCGGCGGCTGCGGCGCAGCGCCGCCAGCAGGAACACCTCGTTCAGGCTGTCCGCCACGGAGTGCGCGGCCTCCGAGAGGAGCGCGGGGGATCCCGAGATCAGGCCGCCCACCGCCTTGGCCACGGCGATCACCAGGTTGGCGCCCAGTGCCACGAGCACGGTGACCTTGGTCCTGGCGTCCGAGCCGGCCGAGCCGGCCTCCGTCCGCCGCTGCTCCTGCTCCTGCCGCCGTGTCGACGGGGCGCGATCCGTCGGTTGCGTCGTCTCTTCACCACTCACACCGGCCGGTTTCCCTCGGGTCTCCACCTCACACCGGCCCTGCCGGGACAATCGGACCGAGGGGTACGAGGGCGGCACCTTGGGCACCCGTACCCGGTGGGAGGAGGCCCGCCCAGGTCGGCGGGCCCGGAAGCGGAGAAGGAGTCCCGGGTGTCCAAGAAGCGGAAGAAGCTCACACTGCCCCTGGCGTACAAGCCGATCGGCTTCGTCCTCAGCTGGGCCGGAGGTGCTGTCGCCGGACTCGCCTTCCAGAAGACCTGGATGGCGATACGTCACGAGGAGGACGCTCCCGACGCCCTGGACAAGGACCGCGGCTGGGGCGAGGTCCTGCTGGCGGCAGCCCTCCAGGGCGCGATCTTCGCGGTCGTCCGCAGCGCGGTGGACCGCTCGGGCGCGAAGGCCATCGAACGGTCCACGGGCGTCTGGCCCTCCCCCACCAAGTCCGGCCGCGACTGACCGGCACCCACGCGGCGCGGGCCCGGCGACCTCAGTCGGCCGACAGCCATGCGCCGTCGCGCATGAGGTCGCGGCCGGAGAGCTCGTCGGCCTCGCGCCAGGCCTGCACCCGTACGGGAGTGACGCTGAAGTACAGATAGTGGGTGTCGAGTCCGCGCGGGTCGAAGCCGGTCCTGGCGGCGAACGCGTCACTGACCCCCTCCGGCAGTTCACTCGCTTCCAGGGTCCGGACCGTGCCGTCGATCATCACCACGTCCCGTGTCGGCCCGAGACCGAGGCGCACGGTGCCGGTCGCCCGCAGGTTCCGGCCCGTGGGACTGGCGGCGGGGGTGGCCAGCACGACGGTCGTGCCGTCCCAGAGGTAGGACAGCGGTACCAGATGGGGCGTTCCTGCGGCGCTGTCGGCGGTGGACACCCAGACGTCGACGTCGGTCTCCAGCCGGTCGAGCGTGTCCTGCTTGCGCTGCTTGCGGGTGCGGGCGGGCGGGTTCATCTGCGGACGGCCTCCTGGTCGACGGCGTACGGACGGCGCACCTGCGCCGGGAGCGGGCAGGGCCCCCGCACGGATGACGGTGGAGCGGGCCTCAGTGTGACGGGCCGGGCCCGTCCGGGACGGGTCCCGGCGCGGAATCGCCCGCGGTGAGTTCCGCGAGCCGGGCCGCGGCGGCGCTCAGCAGCATGTCGAGCGCCGTCGGATAGGAACTGTGCCGCATGTCGAGCACGAGATGGCGGGCCGTCGCCGCGATGTTCGGATGGCTGCCGGCGGGCAGCCGGGCGTACGTCGCCCGCCACACGCCTGCCTCGGCGTCACGGGCGGCGGGCGGCAGGGCGACACTCGCGGCGTCCAGGGCCGCGAACGCGAGCGCCTGGTCGACGAAGGCGTGGTAGATCCGTACGGCTTCGGGATCCGGGAATCCGGCGCCGCGGAGCACCCCGAGGATCCGCTCCACCGCCTGGATCTCGTGGACCCGGCCGGTCACCCGGTAGGAACTGAGCACGGCGGCCTGCGGATGGGCGAGGGACCCGGTGTGCATGCGCAGGCCGAGGTCCCTGAGGTCGGCGCGCCAGTCCCCCGTGGGGTGCCAGGCGCGCAGCGTACGGCCGATGAGCTCGTCAGCGATGGCGAGCAGCAGATCGTCCGTGTCGCGGAAGTACCGGTACAGGGCGCTGGGGTCGGCGCCGAGGGCGAGGCCGAGGCGCCGGACGGTGAGGGCGTCGGCGCCGTGCTCCTTGAGCAGCCGCAGGGCGGTCTCGACGATCAGTTCCTCGGAGAGCACGACGCCGGTCTTGGTGGGGCGTCTGCGCCGCCGGGCGGCGGGCGGGACGACGCGGTCGTTCGTGGACGTCATGGGATCTCCCCTCGGTGCGGTGCGCGGTCTCTCCGGCGCGGTCCTCCTCCGGTGCGGGCACCTTATGTCAACGCCGTTGACCTGTTAAGGCCCCGGGCAGTTTCATTTCCGGTCATCGGGCCGGAATCAGGCCCCGGGTGCGATCGGAGCAGGCCATGACGCAGAAGCCGTACGGTGTGGATCCCCCGTCCTTGCGCAAGACCCTCGGTCTGCTGGACGGTGTCGCCATCGCCGCCTCCAGCACGGCGGCGACCACCAGCATCGGGATCGGCCTCGGGGTGACGGCGGGGGTGGTCGGGCTGCATCTGCCCGCGATCATGCTGCTGGCGTTCGTGCCGATCCTCGGCATCGCCGGCGCCTTCTCCCGGCTGAACAAGGTCGAACCGAACGCGGGCAACGGCTATGTGTGGGTGGGCCGTTCGCTCAGTCCCTGGCTGGGTTTCCTGGTCGGCTGGGTGAGCATCGTGGCCACCGTGGCGTTCCTCGCGTACACCACGGCGGTGACCGGTTCGGCGATGATCCAGCTCGCCGGCCAGGCGGGCGTGCACAAGGTGGCGGGGCTGGCGCTGGACCCGGGTTCGACCGCCCAGACCACGGCCGTGGGCGTGCTGGTCCTCGTCGCCGTCACCCTCACCGCGGTGACCGGAGTCAAGACCGCCGCACGGCTCCAGACCGGGCTCCTGGTCTTCGAGTACGTCGTCCTGCTGGGCTTCTGCGGATACGGCATCGTGAACGGTCCGCACCCCTTCAGCCTGAGCTGGTTCGACCCGTTCCAGATCCCGTCGACGACGGCGCTGGCGCAGGGCCTGCTGCTGTCGGTGTTCTGTTACTGGGGCTTCGAGGCGGCGTTCACCGTGAACGAGGAGGTGCGCGATCCGCGGGACGCCTCGCGGGCCGGGACCATCACGCTGGTGACCATGCTGGGGCTGTTCCTGCTCGGCTCGGTGGCCTTCCAGCGGGTGCTGTCCGAGGACGAACTGGCCGGGCACGGCGCCGAGGGACTGGCGTTCCTCGGGAACCGGCTCGCCGACCAGCCGCTGGCCGCGCTGCCCCTGGTGGCGCTGATGTTCTCGGCGGTCGCCTCGCTGCAGGCCGGGGTCATCCCGACGGCGCGCGGGATGTTCGCGATGAGCCGGGACCGTACGCTCGGGCCCGTGTGGTCCAAGGTCAGCGCCCGGTACGGCACTCCGGCGATGGGCACGCTGCTCATCGGCGCGATGGCCGTGGTCGTCGCCGCGCTCTCCCTGGTGATCCCCCGCCTCGCCGACATGATCATGGCGACGGTCAACGCCGTCGGGATCGTCGTGGCGCTGTCGTACGCGCTCATCGCCCTCGCGGCGGCCGCACGGTTCCGCGGGCTGCTGCGCGAGAACCTGCGGGACGGGATACGCGCGGTCGTCCTGCCCGCCCTGAGCGCCGTGGCGCTGCTCGGCCTCGGCGGCTATCTCGCCTGGTCCTTCTACGACTCGGCCGATCATTTCGAGGTCAGCGCGGACAACGGCTGGTTCCTGCTGCTCACCCCGACCCTCATGATCGTCTCGGGCTTCGTGGCCGGCGCGTGGGCCAAGTGGGTCCGCAAGTCCGCCTACTTCACCACCGGACGGGGAACCGACGCCGACGCGCCCCAGCTCCTGGCCACCCCCAACTGAGCGCTTCCGAGCACTCGAACAAGGAAACGGAACCATGCACGCTGACCTTCTCTTCACCGGCGGCCCGGTGTTCACCGCCGAGGGCCGCGCCGCGACCGCGGTGGCCGTGACCGGCGATCGGATCATCGCCGTCGGGAACGCCGAGGTCCACGACCTGGCGGGACCGGGCACCGAGGTCGTCGACCTCGCCGGGCGGCTGCTGCTGCCCGGGTTCCAGGACGCGCACGTCCACCCGCTCCCCGCGGGCCTGGAACTCTCCCAGTGCGATCTCACCGGCGCGAGGACCGCAAAGGACACCCTGGCCGCCGTCCGCGCGTACGCCGAGGCCCACCCCGAGCGGGAGTGGATCACGGGCGGCGGCTGGTCCATGGAGGCCTTCGCCGGCGGCACGCCCACGAAGGAGCTCCTGGACGCGGTCGTACCGGACCGTCCGGTGTATCTGCCGAACCGGGACCATCACGGCGCCTGGGCCAACAGCCGCGCCCTCGAACTCGCCGGCGTCACCCGGGACACACCCGACCCCGCCGACGGGCGCTTCGAGCGGGACGCGTCCGGTGAGCCCACCGGGATGCTGCAGGAAGGAGCCAT
Source organism: Streptomyces sp. NPDC005070 (assembly GCF_053600395.1). NCBI lineage: Bacteria > Bacillati > Actinomycetota > Actinomycetes > Kitasatosporales > Streptomycetaceae > Streptomyces > Streptomyces sp. NPDC005070. The sequence goes on from NZ_JBSFZS010000185.1 coordinate 5,011, forward strand.
GCAGGCGGTCGGGCGGCTCACTCCCCCGGCCACCGCGGCCGACCGGCTCGCCGCGCTGCTGCACGCCCAGCGGCATCTGCACGCGCTGGGCATCACCGCCTGGCAGGACGCGATCGTCGGCACCTTCGCCGGCATGGAGGACCCGGCCGAGGCGTACATGACGGCGGCCCGTGACGGTTCGCTGACCGCGCGCGTGGTCGGCGCCCTGTGGTGGGACCGCGCCCGCGGCGCCGAGCAGATCCCCGAACTCGTCGAGCGACGGGCCGCGTTGGAGCTCGGAAGGTTCCGGGCCACCAGCGTGAAGATGATGCTGGACGGGGTCGCGGAGAACGGTACCGCCGCGCTGCTCGACCCCTACCTCGACAAATGCGGCTGCGCCACGGCGAATCGGGGCAAGAGCTTCATCGACCCGGATCGTCTGCCCGCGCACGTCACCGAGTTGGACGCGCTCGGATTCCAGTGCCACTTCCACGCGCTCGGCGACGGCGCCGTACGCCATGCCCTGGACGCCGTGGAGGCGGCGCGGAAGGCGAACGGGCCGAGTGACACCCGGCCACATCTGGCGCATCTCCAGGTCGTGCACCCCGACGACGTCCCCCGCTTCGCCGCACTCGGCGCCACGGCGAACATCCAGCCGCTGTGGGCCGCCCACGAACCGCAGATGGACGAGCTGACCATTCCCTTCCTCGGCCCCGAACGGGCCTCCTGGCAGTACCCGTTCGGATCGCTGCTGCGCTCCGGCGCACGGCTGGCGGCGGGCAGCGACTGGCCGGTCAGCAGCCCCGACCCGCTCCAGGGCATCCATGTCGCGGTCAACCGGGTGAGCCCGGACGAGCCCGGGCCGGTGTTCCTGCCGGCCGAACGCATCGATCTGACCGCCGCGTTGACGGCGTACACCGCGGGAACGGCGTACGCGAACCACCTCGACGACACCGGGACCGTACGGGCGGGTGCCCTCGCGGATCTCGTCGTCCTGGACCGCGACCCCTTCGCGGGACCGCCGGAGGCGATCAAGGAGACGGGTGTCGCGCTCACCTACGTCGGAGGGGAGCGCGTGTACGCGGCGCCGGACGCCTGAGCCGCCCGATGGCCGTCACTTCTTGGACAGCCGTCCAGCTATAGTGGACACCTGTCCAAGAAGTGACGAGACGAATCGGAGCATGCCGACGATGGAAACGGCCGCGAACGTGCTGGTGGGCCTGGTGGCCGCGCTGCACGCGTACATCCTGGTGCTGGAGATGTTCCTGTGGGAGAAGAAGCCGGGGCGGGGGCTCCACGGATTCGACGCGCCGATGGCACGAGCGACCGCGCCGCTCGCCGCGAACCAAGGGCTCTACAACGGGTTCCTCGCCGCAGGACTGGTGTGGGGTCTGATCGCGGCGGATCCGACCGGGCATGACGCGCAGGTCTTCTTCCTGTGCTGTGTCGTGGTCGCGGGTGTGTACGGAGCGGTCACCGCGAACCGCCGCATCCTCTTCGCCCAGGCGCTGCCGGGGGCGCTCGCCCTGGCCGCCGTCCTGCTCGCCGGATGACACCCGACGACCCGCGCTCCGCCCGGACCCGCGCGAAGCTGCGGCAGGCACTGCTGGAGGAGTGCGCCGAACACCCGCTGGAGGAGACCGGTGTCGCCGCGCTGGTGCGGCGGGCCGGGGTCGGCCGGGCCACCTTCTACGTGCACTACGCCGACCTGGAGGCGCTGGCGGTCGACGCGTGCGCCGATGTCGTGCGGGAGGCCGTGGAGGCGCTGCACGCCTGGCGCGGCCGGCCCGACCCGGTGTCGGCGCCCCCCGCGCTGCGCGCCTTCTTCACCGGACTCGCCCCGCACGCCGGTCTCTACCGCGCGCTGCTGAGCCCGGGCGGCGGCGGCCCGCTGGGCCTCGTGCTCCACCGCGACCTGCGGGCCCGCAGCCTGGCCGAGCGCACCCTGGCCGGTGCGCCGGACGCCCCCCTCGTCGCCTCGGCGGTGGCCGCCACCTTCGCGGGCGTCCTCGCGGACTGGCTGCACGGCCTGCTGGAGGGCACACCGGACACGGTCGCGGACGAGGTCTGGCAGCTCCTCGTCGCCCTGCACATGAGCAGGTGACGCGCCGGGCCTGGCGGCGGCCCGGCCCGCGGCTCACCGGCAGCCGAAGGGCGACGTCGTCGCCGGCCACGCCTCCACCCCGTCCGAGGTCCTGACGTACGCCGTGGCCCTGTCCGGCGTCAGCCAGAGCCGCCGGTCGCCGTAGCGGTAGCCGGTGTCCCGCGCGTCGGCGGGCATGCGGACGTCTCCTTCGTAGGCGGCGGTGAGGGCCTCGGCCGGAAGGACCCCGCGCGGATCGCGCGCGTACTGACGGCCGTACCGGCCCAGTTCGAGGAAGTGCGCGCTCTGCCAGTCACAGTGCTCGGCGCCCGCCACACTGGACACCTCGGTGGTCGGCACGCGGCGGCCGTCCCGGTCCGTCCAGATCTCGTACCCCCGCGCCTTCGTCCAGCTCGCCGGGAACTCGGAGGGGTCGCAGGACGCGCTGGTCTCCGGGCCCCAGCCCGGGCGCCGCGGCTGGTCCTTCGCGACGACGACGGCGACCTTGGTCCTGCCTCCGACGTCGTACGAGAACAGGACGCGGTCCCCTTCGACGCGCTCCACCCGGTAGCCCTGCTCCGGCAGTTCGGGCTGATAGATCTCGAAGTACGCCCTCAGTCCGTCCTCCGGCGTCGACCCGCCGTCACCCTTGCTCCACGCGTCGCCCGCGTCGCCCGCCCGGATCGCGCCGTCGCACTCGAGGGCCCGGCCCGCCGCCCCCGAACTCTCCTCCGCGTCCCCGTCGCCCTCCGCCGTGTACGGAAGGTCCAGCGGCCCGGTGTACGGGGCGGCGGGGGCGGTGCCGGTCACCACCACCCCCTCGTGTCCGTCCCCGCCGCACCCCGCCGCCGCGAACCCCGCCAGCGCCACCACCGCGGCCACGATCCCGCTGCGCGTCCCCACCACAGTTCCTCCACCCGTCGTTCGTGCTTCTACGACGCCGGGGTGCGGAGGTTCGTTCGGCGGGCCGGGGGTCAGCGTGTGGTCTGGAAGGTACGGCGGTAGGTCTGCGGCGAGACACCGATCGTCGCCTGGAGGTGCTGGCGCAGCGAGGCGCCCGTCGCGAAGCCGACCTCGCCCGCGACGCGGTCCACCGGGAGATCGCTGGCCTCCAGCAGATGGCGGGCCCGGGAGAGCCGCTGCTGGATGAGCCAGCGGCCGGGGCTGAGGCCCACCTCGTCGTTGAAGCGGCGGGCGAAGGTCCGCAGACTCATGCCGGCGTGGGCGGCGAGATCGGTCAGGGTCAGCGGATCGCCGAGGCGCGCGAGTGCCCAGTCGCGGGTGGCGGCGGTGCTCGCCGTCGAGGGTTCGGGCACGGGCTGTTCGATGAACTGGGCCTGGCCGCCCTCGCGCAGCGGCGGGACCACGCAGCGCCGGGCCACCTTGTTGGCCAGTTCGCTGCCGTGGTCGCGGCGGACGATGTGCAGGCAGATGTCGATGCCGGACGCGGCTCCGGCCGAGGTGAGGATGTCGCCGTCGTCCACGAACAGGACGTCCGGGTCCAGGTCGACCCGCGGGAACAGCCGCCGGAACTCGTCGGCCACATGCCAGTGCGTTGTGGCCGGGCGCCCGTCCAGCAGTCCCGCGGCGGCCAGCACGAACGCGCCCGTGCAGATCGAGACGATCCGCGTGCCCGGACGGATGTGCGCGAGGGCGGCGGCGACCTCGTCGGGACGTCCGATGGGGAGCGCGGCCGGAGTGACGGCGGCGATCACCACCGTGTCCGCCGTCCGCAGGACCTCCGGACCGTGGCCGACGGTGATGGAGAAGTCGGCGTCGGTACGGACGGGACCTCCGTCGAGGGTGCAGGTCACCACCTCGTAGCGGCCGTCCGCAGCACCGAGGATCCGGCTGGGCATCCCCAGCTCGAAGGGATAGACGCCGTCCAGCGCGAGGACCGCGACCCGCTCCACGCGCTCCACCGGCTCCCCTCGCTCCCCGCAACCCGCCCACTCGGCCCGCTCCGCGTCCAACGCCGTTTTCCGCATGGCACGATCTTATCGAAGGTTGGCAATCATGCCATTTTCTGCCGGGACGCCTCCGGGCAGGCTGGTTCACCATGAGCACTGTGAACACGATGCGAGCCATCAGCCAGACCGTCCTCGGCGGTCCCGAGGTTCTTGAGGAAGTGACCATGGAGCGGCCCCAGCCGCGACCGAACGAGATCCTGGTCCGGGTACGGGCCGCCGGCGTCAACCCGACCGACTGGAAGCACCGCGCGACCGGCGGGTTCCTCGGCGAACCGCCCTTCGTCCTCGGCTGGGACGTCTCCGGCGTGGTCGAGGCGACCGGGATCGGCGTCGCCCTCTTCCAGCCGGGGGACGAGGTCTTCGGCATGCTGCCCTACCCCTTCGGCCACGGCTCGCACGCCGAGTACGTGACCGGTCCGGCCCGCGCCTTCACCCTGAAGCCGTCGGCGATCGACCACGCGCAGGCCGCGGCCCTCCCGCTGGTCTCCCTGACCGCCTGGCAGGCGCTGACCGAGCGGGCCGGCGTGCGGCCCGGACAGCGGGTGCTGATCCACGCGGCGGCCGGCGGAGTCGGCCATGTGGCGGTGCAGATCGCGAAGTCCCTCGGCGCGTACGTCATCGGCACCGCCAGCGCGGGCAAGCACGACTTCCTGCGGTCCATCGGCGTGGACGAGACCGTCGACTACACCAGCGTCGACTTCGCCGAGGCCGTGCGTGACGTGGATGTCGTCCTGGACACCATCGGTGGCGAGACGGGACTGCGCTCGCTGCGTGTCCTGCGACCCGGTGGCGTGGTCGTCTCCATCCTGCCGGTCGGGTCCGACGCGTTCTACGAGGAGGCCGAACGGCTCGGCGTCCGGGCGGTACGGATGCTCGTCGACGCCGACCAGACCGGGATGAGGGCGGTCGCGGATCTCGTCGAGAAGGGCGCGCTGCGCGCCACGGTCGCCGAGACCTTCCCGCTCGCCGACGCCGCCAAGGCGCACGCCCTGGGCGACACGGACCGGACCACCGGGAAGCTCGTGCTGGTGGTCGACTGACGCCGTACGGCCTCTCCGCCGCACGGCCCCGGTGCCGCACGGCCGCGGGCCCGGGCAGCCGGCGCCCGGGGGCCGGGGGCTGGGTGCCCGGGTGCACATCCGGCCAACTCGCCGCGCACAGCGAAGACATATGTCAATCGAACATGCTGGAATTCACCTCAACGAGGGTAACTTGCTGAGCAGGAAACGGTTTTGCTCCCGCGTCACCCGGGAGCGGGCCGACTGCCGGCTGGAGGTGATGTCCGCGTGGCCAGCGACTTCGCACCGTGCACCCGGCATCTGCGGATCCACCAGGACCACGGCCACGTGGTGCTGGAATTGCACGGGGAGATCGACCTGCTCGCCTCCACGGAGATCACCCCGCTCCTGGACGCGGTGACCTCGGACCCCGCGCCGCAGGTCGATCACGACCTGCGCCGGGGCCGAGGACGTCATGGGCAC
>NZ_JBSFZS010000186.1:0-10230 GCF_053600395.1 Streptomyces sp. NPDC005070
GAGGTCGATGTAGTCGGTGCCGAGGCGGCGCAGACTGTTGTCGATCTCCGTCATGATCGCCTTGCGGGACAGGCCACGGCCGTTGGGGCCCTCGTGCATCGCGCCGTTGACCTTGCTCGCGATGACGATCTCGTCGCGGCGCGCCGACGCGCCGAGCGCCCGCCCGACGATCTCCTCACTGGTGCCGTCCGAGTACACGTTGGCCGTGTCGAAGAAGGTGATCCCGGACTCCAGGGCCTGGCGGATCAGGAGGCGCGAGGCCTCCTCGTCCAGCGTCCAGGCGTGGACGCCCCGGTCGGGCAGGCCGAAACTCATGCAGCCGAGGCAGATCCGGGAGACGTCCAGACCCGTCGAACCGAGCTTCACGTACCGCATGCTCACTCCTGCTCTCGGTGCCGGTGGGGTGGGGCGGGGAGATCCGAGAACAGAACCCTGCCCGCGGCACGGGCCCGGCAGCCCTACTCCACGGGTGCTTCCACGTCGTCGTACACCCGCGCCGACGCGATCAGGCCATCGGCGCCGCGGACGCAGACCGCGAGGCCCGGCTGCGGAGGCAGCTCGGCGCCGCCCCAGCGGCCGACGACGTACTCGAACGCGCTGCGCTCGCCGTCCTCGGTCACCGTGCACAGCGTGAGCGGAATGCCGCCGCCCGCGGAGAAGAGAATGTCGTGGAGCTCGGTCAGCTCCTCGGTCCCGGTGCACCGGTCCGTGTCGGCGGACGGGCCGCGGAAGGTCCCGTCCGGTGCGAAGGCGGCGACGGCGGCCGCGGTGTCACCCGCGCCGAGGGCGGCCAGGTAGGCGCCCGCCACGCCGGAGGCGCGGGCCGACGGGTCCGGCGGCACCATCGGACGGCGCACGGCGTGCCGGCCGAGCAGCGGAAGGCGGGAGTGGTGGATCCGCACCGGGAGCGCGGAGGCGAGGTCCACCGCGACGGCCACGGGCAGTCCGACGCGCTCGCCCTCCGCACCCTCCAGATGGACGACCCACTCCCCCACGGCCCGCCCCTCGCCGAACGTGGTGGCGACCTCCTCGATCTTCGCCTTCCGTTCCGCCCTCCAGGTGTCCTGCACGGCCAGCCAGGCCGCCAGGACGGCGACGCCGCTGATCCGGCCGGCCTCCGGGTCGTCCAGGGCGACGGGTACGGTGGCCGTCGCCGGGTCGCGCAGGGCGTCGGCGAGCTCGGTGGCACCGAGCCGGCCGACGAGGTCGGGGATCTGCGGGATCCAGACCATGGGGACTCCTGGAGCGTGCGGAGTGGTCGACTTCGATCCTGTGCCCGCACCGGCCCCGGCGCGACCCCAGCGGGCCTCCTGAGGCCGCCGAGCGCATCCGTACGGCCTCGACCGGCCGTCCGCTCAGCGCCGTGTCCGAATCCCGCCGGACGGAGGCCGGTCCAGGGCGCACTGTTGAGGGTGAACACGCTGCGAGAACTCGGAAAGGACCGACCGATGACGGTCTACACGACCATGGACAGCCCGCTCGGCCGCCTGCTGCTGGTGGGTGAGGAGTCGGCCACCGCCAAGGGCGGTACGGCGCTGGCCGCGCTGTCCGTGCCGGACCAGAAGCGCGGCGCGGTCGTCCAGGACGGCTGGCAGGAGGACCCGGCGGCGTTCCGGGAGATCGTCTCCCAGCTCGGTTCGTACTTCGACGGCAGGCTGACCGCCTTCGACATCGAGTACGTGACGAGCGGCAGCGACTTCCAGCGGCGCGTCTGGAAGGCCCTGGAGACCATCCCGTTCGGCACCACGGTCAGCTACGGGGAGGTCGCCGCGCGGATCGGCGCGTCCAGGGCCGCGGTCCGCGCCGTCGGTACGGCGATCGGGGCCAACCCGCTGCTGATCGTCCGCCCCTGCCACCGTGTGATCGGCGCGACCGGGGCGCTCACCGGCTACGCCGGGGGCCTGGAACGCAAGCGGCAGCTCCTCGACCTGGAGGACGTGCCGTCCTGACCGGCGCGGGCACGTCCGGGCCGGTCGTCCTGCCGGACGGCCTTCCGCGTCCCGCCCGAGGCGCCCGGGTAGCGGGACCGGGCGCGGCCTAGAATCGTGGGGTTTGCCCCTTACCCCTGCCCCGCCGACGGCCGGGCCGCGGCCCACGGACCGCGGTACGGGCCGCCCTCAGGAGTCCCGCCGATGCCCAGCCCCGACGGCCGCCCCCTCGACCCGCACGTCCGCGTCCGCGGCGCCCGGGAGCACAATCTGCGGGGTGTCGACGTCGACATCCCGCGGGACGTCCTCGTGGTGTTCACCGGTGTGTCGGGGTCCGGGAAGTCGTCACTGGCCTTCGGCGCGATCTACGCGGAGGCGCAACGGCGGTACTTCGAGTCGGTCGCCCCGTACGCGCGGCGGCTGATCCATCAGGTGGGGGCGCCCAAGGTCGGAGAGATCACCGGGCTGCCGCCGGCGGTGTCCCTCCAGCAGCGCAGGTCGGCTCCCACCTCGCGGTCCTCCGTGGGCACGGTCACCAATCTGTCCAATTCGCTGCGGATGCTGTTCTCGCGCGCGGGCCGGTATCCGGCGGGCGCCGAGCGGCTCGACTCCGACGCGTTCTCGCCGAACACGGCCGCCGGAGCGTGCCCCGAGTGCCACGGTCTCGGACAGGTCCACCGTACGACGGAGGAGTCGCTGGTCCCCGATCCGGCGCTGTCGATCCGTGAGGGCGCGATCGCCGCCTGGCCGGGGGCCTGGCAGGGCAAGAACCTGCGGGACATCCTCGACACACTCGGCCATGACGTGGACCGGCCCTGGCGCGAACTGCCCGCCGGGGAACGGGAGTGGATCCTGTTCACGGACGAGCAGCCGGTGGTCACCGTGCATCCGGTACGCGAGGCCGAGCGGATCCAACGCCCCTATCAGGGCACCTACATGAGCGCCCGGCGCTACGTCATGAAGACCTTCTCCGACACGAAGAGCGCCACACTGCGGGCCAAGGCGGAGCGCTTCCTCACCGCCGCCTCCTGCCCCGTGTGCGGCGGCAGCAGGCTGCGGCCCGAGGCACTGGCGGTGACGTTCGCGGGGCGGAACATCGCCGAGCTGGCCGCGCTGCCGCTCGTCGAGCTCGCGAAGTCCCTCAGGGGCGACTCCGAGGCCGCCCGGGTCCTGACCGAGGACCTCGCCTCCCGTATCGCACCCGTCGTGGAGCTCGGACTCGGCTATCTCAGCCTCGACCGGGCCACCCCCACGCTCTCGGCGGGCGAACTCCAACGGCTGCGGCTGGCCACGCAGTTGCGCTCCGGGCTGTTCGGAGTGGTGTACGTCCTCGACGAGCCGTCCGCCGGGCTGCACCCGGCGGACACGGAGGCTCTGCTCACCGTGCTGGAGCGGCTGAAGGCGGCGGGCAACTCGGTGTTCGTCGTGGAGCACCACTTCGACGTCGTGCGCGGCGCGGACTGGCTGGTCGACGTGGGACCGCTGGCCGGGGAGCACGGCGGGCGGGTCCTGCACAGCGGGCCGGTCGCCGCGCTGGAGGGTGTGCCGGAGTCGGCGACGGCACGCTTCCTCTTCGGCCGCTCCCCCGAACCGGCGCGCCCGGCGCGCACGCCTCGGGGACACGTCTCGGTCGGCCCGGTGACCCGGCACAATCTGCGCGGGGTCACCGCCACGTTCCCGCTCGGTGTCTTCACCGCGGTCACCGGGGTCTCCGGTTCCGGGAAGTCCACGCTGATCGGCGAGTTGACCGAGGACCTGGCGGGTGTCGGACGGCTGGTCGGTGTCGACCAGAGACCCATCGGCCGTACGCCCCGCTCCAATCTCGCCACCTACACGGGGCTGTTCGACGTCGTGCGCAAGGTGTTCGCCGGGACGGAGGAGGCCACGGCGCGCGGCTACGGCGTGGGACGGTTCTCCTTCAACGTCGCCGGAGGGCGCTGCGAGACCTGTCAGGGCGAGGGCTTCGTCAGTGTGGAGCTGCTGTTCCTGCCCAGCACCTACGCGCCGTGTCCGGACTGCGGCGGCGCGCGCTACAACCCCGAGACGCTCGAAGTGACGTACCGGGGACGGAACATCGCGCAGATCCTGGATCTCACGGTCGAGGCGGCGGCCCGGTTCTTCGCCGACACCGGCACCCCGGCCGTCACGCGCAGTCTCGGCACCCTGCTCGACGTGGGCCTCGGCTATCTGCGGCTGGGCCAGCCCGCCACGGAGTTGTCGGGCGGCGAGGCCCAGCGCATCAAGCTGGCGAGCGAGTTGCAGCGGATCCGGCGGGGGCACACCTTCTATCTTCTCGACGAGCCGACGACGGGACTGCATCCGGCCGATGTCGAGGTGCTGATGGGCCAGTTGCACGGGCTCGTCGACGCCGGTCACACCGTCGTGGTGGTGGAGCACGACATGACGGTGGTGGCGGGCGCCGACTGGGTGATCGACCTGGGCCCGGGCGGGGGCGACGAGGGCGGCCGGATCGTGGCCGCCGGGCCACCCGGACAGGTGGCGACGGCACCCGGCCGGACGGCGCCCTACCTCGCCCGAGCACTCGCCGGGCACCGCTAGGCCGGTTCCTCGGGCTCCCTCCGCCCCACCCGCTCGGTCCCCGGCGCCTCCCGCACAGACCGCGGGATGCGGTGCGGCCTCCCGCGCGGACCGCGGCGTCCCCCGCGTTCCGCGGTTCACGGGGCGGCTCGAGGGTGCCGGGGGTGTGCCCCGGGGCGTGGAGTGGGGGCGCCGCACTGTGCCGCTTCGGCCAGGGAGCGCCGGTCGGGGTGGCCGCCTGGCGGGAGCGGGTGCCGTAGCGTCACCTCGGCCACCAGGCCGCGCGCCGATACCACGCGCCACAGCGAGGCGAGCAGCGAGTCCTCGCCGACGAACGCGGGCGCGGTACTCGCCGCCCCGTCGGCGAACCCGTACCGGATGCGCACCGGCTGGACCGGCGCGCCGGCGTCCAGCGCGGCCTGGAACAGGGCCCTGCGGTAGCGGCCCCGGGCACGGCCGCACCAGGTGCTGCCCTCCGGGAACGCGGCGACGGCCGAGCCGCCGCGCAGGGCCTCGGCGACCTCCCGCACCGTGCCGGGCAGGGCGCGCAGCCGGTCGCGGTCGATGAAGAGTGTGCCGCCGCGGGCCGCGAGCGCGCCCAGCACGGGCCAGCCGCGCACCTCCTTCTTGGCGACCATCCGCGCCGGGCGAACGGCGGCCAGCAGGGGGATGTCCAGCCACGAGATGTGGTTGGACACGATCAGCACCCCGCCGGTGGGCCGGACGGCTCCGGTGATGCGGGTGCGGACCCCGGCCGTGTGCACCAGGGCCAGACACCAACGGCGGATCCACCTCTGGCGTGACCGGTCCCGCAGCAGTCCGACGAGCGGGATCAGGGCGACCCCGAGGACGACCACGGCCAGCAGGGCGGCCAGCCGCAGGACGGCGCGCGGGACGCCCGTCCAGGGCCGCGCGGACTCCACGCAGCCGCGCGGGGAGCAGGGTGCGGTGGGCAGCCAGGCACTGGCTGTCCGGATGGGGCCGGCGGCGGGCCGCCGCGGTGCTGGGACTCCGGGGAGCACCGTCGTCTCCGGCCCTGCGGCGGGCCGGAGGCGACGGGGAGCCGCGAGACGCGGCGCTCCGGTGCGGGGCGTGCTCATCAGGCGGGGACGAGCGAGAGGAAGTGCCGCAGATAGCGCGGGTTGACCCGGCGCATCGACAGCAGCACGTACATGTCGGCGACCCCGAAGTCCGTGTCGTGCGCGGGCTCGCCGCACACCCAGGCGCCGAGGCGCAGATAGCCGCGCAGCAGCGGGGGCAGTTCGGTGCGGGCGGGACGGGCGACGCCCTCGGGGCTCCAGGGCAGCAGCGGGCGGACGCGGAACTCCTCGGGGGACAGGTGCTTGGCCGCGACCCGGTCCCAGGTGCCCGCGGCGAGGGTGCCGCCGTCGGCGAGCGGTATCGAGCAGCAGCCGGCGAGCCATTCGTGGCCGCCGTCGACCATGTAGCGGGCGATCCCGGCCCAGATCAGTCCGATGACCGCGCCGTCGCGGTGGTCGGGGTGGACGCAGGAGCGGCCGACCTCGACCAGTCCGGGGCGAATTCCGGCCAGCGGACCGAGGTCGAACTCGCTCTCGGAGTAGAGCCGCCCGGCGACCGCGGCGCGCTCGGGCGGCAGCAGTCGGTAGGTGCCGACGACCTGCCCCGATTCCGTGTCGCGGACCAGCAGGTGGTCGCAGTACGCGTCGAAGGCATCGATGTCGAGGCCCGGCTGCGGGGTGTTCAGGAGGGCGCCCATCTCCCCGGCGAAGACGTCGTGGCGGAGCCGCTGCGCTGCCCGGACATCGGCCTCGTCGCGGGCCAGCGTGACGGTGTAGCGGGTGGGGGCGAGGGGCTCGGTCGGGCTGTCGAGGGTGGAAACGCCGGTCATGGCACTCTCCTGGTCACGGGCCGGTTCGGCGGAGGGGATACCCCTTGCTCAAAGGGAGTCGAGAGCTCGGGGGGAGGCAGGCCGGATCCGAACGGTCTGCGCGCTCCTGTTCTTCCGACGCCGGTTGGCGCCTGCGTGACCAGTGCCAGGAGGGCGGATGTGAGGATGCTGAATGACAGGGGTGCCCGGAAAAGCGAGACGGGACCGGGGTAGGAGCACCACACCCGGTCCCGCCCGTCCGCACCGTACGGCGAACGACTTTGTGCCTAACGTTTGCCCGCTCCACGGGCGGCGCGCAGCCACTCCTTGTTCATGGAGGTGATGGAGAACAGCGGGATGCCCTTGGGGCAGGCGGTCGCGCACTCCCCGGTGAGGGTGCAGCCGCCGAAGCCCTCCGCGTCCATCTGCCCGACCATGTCGAGCACCCGGGTCTCCCGCTCGGGGGCGCCCTGCGGCAGGACGTTCAGGTGGTTGATCTTGGCCGAGGTGAACAGCATGGCGGCGCCGTTCGGGCAGGCCGCCACGCAGGCGCCGCAGCCGATGCACTCGGCGTGCTCGAAGGCGAAGTCGGCGTCGGGCTTGGGGACGGGGGTGGCGTGCGCCTCGGGCGCGGCGCCGGTCGGGGCGGTGATGTAGCCGCCGGCCTGGATGATCCGGTCGAAGGCGGAGCGGTCGACCACGAGGTCCTTGACGACCGGGAAGGCGGCGGCCCGCCACGGCTCGATGTCGATCGTGTCGCCGTCGCGGAAGGAGCGCATGTGGAGCTGGCAGGTGGTGGTGCGCTCGGGTCCGTGCGCGTCGCCGTTGATGACCAGGCTGCACGCGCCGCAGATGCCCTCACGGCAGTCGTGGTCGAAGGCGACGGGGTCGTCGCCGGACAGGATGAGCTCCTCGTTGAGGGTGTCGAGCATCTCCAGGAAGGACATGTCGGCCGAGATGCCGTCCACCTCGTACGTGGACATCGCTCCGTCGGCGTCGGCGTTCTTCTGCCGCCAGACGCGCAGGGTGAGCTTCATGCGTAGCTCCGCTGGGTGGGGTGGACGTACTCGAAGACCAGGTCTTCCTTGTGCAGGACGGGTGCTGTGCCGGTGTCGGTGAACTCCCAGGCGGCCGCGTACGAGAACTCCTCGTCCCGGCGGGCGGCCTCGCCGTCGGGGGTCTGGGACTCCTCGCGGAAGTGGCCGCCGCAGGACTCGGCGCGGTGCAGCGCGTCGAGGCACATCAGCTCGGCGAGTTCGAGGTAGTCGACGACGCGGTTGGCCTTCTCCAGGGACTGGTTGAACTCCTCGCCGGTGCCGGGCACCTTGATGCGCCGCCAGAACTCGTCGCGGATCTGCGGGATGCGCTCCAGTGCCTTGCGCAGGCCGCTCTCCGTGCGGGCCATCCCGCAGAACTCCCACATGAGTTCGCCGAGTTCGCGGTGGAAGGAGTCTGGGGTGCGGTCCCCGTCGACGGCCAGCAGCAGGTTGACACGGTCCTCGGTCTCGGCCAGCACCTCCTGCACGGCGGGGTGTTCGGTGGTGACAGGCTGCTGCTCCGGGTTGCGGGCGAGGTAGTCGTTGATCGTCGACGGCAGGACGAAGTAGCCGTCCGCGAGCCCCTGCATGAGGGCGGAGGCGCCGAGCCGGTTCGCGCCGTGGTCGGAGAAGTTGGCCTCGCCGATCGCGAACAGGCCGGGGACGGTGGTCTGGAGGTCGTAGTCGACCCACAGTCCGCCCATCGTGTAGTGCACGGCGGGGTAGATCCGCATGGGCACGGTGTACGGGTCCTCGGCGGTGATCCGGGCGTACATGTCGAAGAGGTTGCCGTACTTCTCCTCGACCGCCTCGCGGCCCATGCGCCGGACGGCGTCGGCGAAGTCGAGGTAGACGCCCTGGCCGCCGGGGCCCACGCCCCGGCCCTCGTCGCAGACGTTCTTGGCGGCGCGGGAGGCGATGTCGCGGGGCACGAGGTTGCCGAAGGAGGGGTAGATGCGCTCCAGGTAGTAGTCGCGCTCGTCCTCGGGGATCTCGTTCGGCGGGCGGGTGTCGCCGTGCGCCCTGGGGACCCAGATGCGGCCGTCGTTGCGCAGCGATTCGCTCATCAGCGTGAGCTTGGACTGGTGGTCGCCGGTGCGCGGGATGCAGGTGGGGTGGATCTGGGTGAAGCAGGGGTTGGCGAAATAGGCGCCGCGCCGGTGGGCCCGCCAGACGGCGGTGGCGTTGGAGTTCATGGCGTTCGTCGAGAGGTAGAAGACGTTGCCGTAGCCGCCGCTGGCGAGAACGACGGCGTCCGCGAAGTAGGTGTCGATACGGCCCGTGATCAGGTCCCGGGCGACGATGCCGCGGGCGCGTCCGTCGACCACGATCAGGTCCAGCATCTCGGTGCGCGGGTGCATCTCGACATTGCCGGCGGCGATCTGCCGGGACAGCGCCTGGTAGGCGCCGAGCAGGAGCTGCTGGCCGGTCTGGCCGCGGGCGTAGAAGGTGCGGGAGACCTGGACGCCGCCGAAGGAGCGGGTGTCGAGCAGGCCGCCGTACTCGCGCGCGAACGGCACGCCCTGGGCGACGCACTGGTCGATGATCTCGACCGAGATCTGTGCCAGGCGGCGGACGTTGGACTCGCGGGCCCTGAAGTCGCCGCCCTTGACCGTGTCGTAGAAGAGCCGGTGCACGGAGTCGCCGTCGTTGCGGTAGTTCTTCGCCGCGTTGATACCGCCCTGCGCGGCGATCGAGTGGGCGCGGCGCGGGGAGTCCTGGTAGCAGAACTGGACGACGTGGTAGCCCTGTTCGGCGAGGGTGGCGCCCGCGGAGCCGCCCGCGAGGCCGGTGCCGACGACGATCACGGTGTGCTTGCGGCGGTTGGCGGGGTTGACCAGCTTGGCCTCGAAGCGGCGCCTGTCCCAGCGCTCCTCGACCGGGCCGGCCGGTGCCTTGCTGTCGGCGAGGGGTTCGCCGGTCGCGAAGTGGGCGTATTCAGAGGTCATTTCAGCTCACCACTCCGGTCATGACGCCCACGGGTACGGCGATGAAGCCCGCCGTGAGCAGCAGCGCGAGGGCATTCGCGATGGTCTTCAGTGCGCGGTCGCGGGTGCGGTTGCCGGCGCCGAGAGTCTGGGCTGCGCTCCAGAAGCCGTGCCGGATGTGCAGGCCGAGCGCCAGCATCGCGACGATGTAGATGACGTTGCCGTACCAGGTGGAGAAGGTGTCCACGACGTTCTGGTAGGGGTGGCCCTCCTGGAAGCCGCCGGAGTGCACGGTGCCGGTGGTCAGGTCGAGGAGGTGCCAGACGATGAACAGGCCGAGGATGATCCCGCCCCAGCGCATCGTGCGGGTGGCGTAGCTCGCGCCGCGCTTCCTGTGCACGTACTGGGCGGGCCGGGCCTTGATGTCGCGCCGGCTGAGCTGGTACGCGGAGGTGGCGTGCGCGACCACGGCGACGACCAGGACCACACGCACGAGCCACAGCGTCCACTCGTAGTGCATGAACGGTTCGCCGATGGTGCGCAGCCAGTGCGCGTAGTGGTTGAACTCACCCGCCCCGAAGTAGATCTTCAGGTTCCCGATCATGTGGGCGACCAGGTAGAGCAGCATGATCAGGCCGCTGACGGCCATCACGGTCTTCTTGCCGACGGAGCTGTCCCACACGGTGCGCGCCAAGGACGGTCGTCGGTCCGTCCGCGTTGCCAGAGCCATGAGAAGAGACGGTAGATCGCGGGGTACCGATCGGTCCAAGACATGAAACGGCTGGTTTCCATAGACCTGGGCTATGGTCGAGGGGTGCAGTTCCACCAGCTCCAGTACTTCGTGGCCGTCGCGGAGACCCGGCACTTCACCCGGGCCGCCGACCTGGTGCACGTCGCGCAGCCCTCGCTGTCCCAGCAGATCAAGGCGCTGGAGCGGGAGTTGGGAGCAG
>NZ_JBSFZS010000187.1:0-9986 GCF_053600395.1 Streptomyces sp. NPDC005070
CAGCTTCCCGTTCGGCGTCAGCGGCAGCTTGTCCAGCAGGACGAACGCCGAGGGCACCAGATAGTCCGGCAGGCGGTCACGCAGATACGCCGTCAACTCCACGGCCGTCGCCCCGGTCCCGGCCGTGGCCACCACGTACGCGACGATCCGGGTCTCGCCCGGCCGGTCCACCCGCGCCAGCACCGCGACCTGGGCCACGCCCGGGTGCGCGGCCAGTTCGGCCTCGATCTCGCCGAGTTCGACCCGGAAGCCCCGGACCTTCACCTGGTGGTCCGTCCTGCCCCCGAACTCCAGCTCGCCGTCGGCGCGCCAGCGGACCAGGTCACCGGTGCGGTACATCAACGTGCCGACCGGACCGTACGGGTCGGCGACGAACCGCGTGGCGGTGAGGCCGGGCCGGTTCAGGTAGCCGCGGGCGAGTCCCGCTCCGGCGAGGTACAACTCGCCCGGCACACCGGGGGCGACCGGTCGCAGGGCCGAATCCAGCACGTACACGCGGCAGTTGGCGATCGGCCGGCCGATCGGCACCGGCAGCGGGCAGTCGGCGGGGTCGGACGGCAGCGGGTAGGCGGTGATCACATGGGTCTCGGCGGGGCCGTAGTGGTTGTGCAGCGCCAGGCCCGGCCGTCGGGCCTGGAAGCGGCGTACCGTACCGCCCAGCCGCATCGCCTCGCCGGCCTGCGCGATCAGCCGCAGCTGCGGCAGTTCGAGCCCGGCCTCCTCGGCGGCCTCGGCCAGCGCCTCGACCACCAGGTTGGGCGCGAACAGCTCCTCGACCCCGTGCCGGTCCAGCCAGCGGGCGAACAGCTCGGCGCTGCGGCGCTGTTCCTCGACGGGCACCACGAGGGTCTTGCCGTACAGCAGGGCGGAGAGCATCTCCTGCACCGAGACGTCGAAGCTGATCGCGGTGAACTGCGCGGTGCGCGTGCCGGGTTCGCCACCGACGGCCCCGTGGTGCCACGCCAGCAGGTTCAGCAGCCCGCCGGCGGGCATCACCACGGCCTTGGGCCGGCCGGTGGAGCCCGAGGTGTAGATGACGTAGGCCGGGTGCCGCGGATCCACGGCGACGGCCGGATCGTGCTCCGGCCGCTCCTCGGCCGGTGTGACGGCCGCGAGATCGTCGAGCACCACGGCCGGGCGCGCGTCCTGGAGCATGTACGTGATGCGGGCGGCCGGGTAGTCCGGGTCGACCGGCAGGTACGCCGCACCCGTCTTGAGGACCGCGAGGACGGCGACCACCAGCTCGGCGGAGCGCGGCAGGCGCAGGGCGACGACCTGCTCGGGTCCCACCCCGCGCGCGATCAGCGCGTGCGCCAGGCGGTTGGCCCTGCGGTTCAGCTCGTGGTAGGTCAGCGCGGTGTCCTCGAACACGACCGCCGTGGCCTCGGGGGTCGCCCGGACCCGGTCCTCGAACAGGGACGGCAGCGTGGTGACGGGGGCCGGGCACGCGGTGTCGTTGCGTACGACCAGCAGTTCGTGCCGCTCCTCGGCGGCGAGGACGTCGATCCGGCTCAGCGGCTGCTCCGGCTCGGCGACCACCGACGTCAGCAGGCGCAGCCATCGGTCGACCAGCGCCTGAACCGTGTCGCGGTCGAACAGGTCGGTGCTGTACTCGACCCGCCCGACGATGCCCTCGGCCGGACCGCTGGTGCCGCCGCGCTCCAGCAGGTGGAAGGAGAGGTCGAACATCGCCGTGGGCGTGCGCACCAGTACGATCTCGGCGCTCAGGCCG
This sequence comes from Streptomyces sp. NPDC005070, assembly GCF_053600395.1. NCBI lineage: Bacteria > Bacillati > Actinomycetota > Actinomycetes > Kitasatosporales > Streptomycetaceae > Streptomyces > Streptomyces sp. NPDC005070. The sequence continues at coordinate 1,733 of NZ_JBSFZS010000187.1, forward strand.
GGCAGGGCGAACTCGGTGCGGGGCACGTTCTGCAGCGCGAGCAGCACCTGGAACAGGGGCTGGCGGGCGAGCGAACGGGTCGGGTTGAGAGCCTCGACGAGGTGCTCGAACGGCAGGTCCTGGTGCGCGTACGCGGCCAGCGCGTTCTCCTGGACCCGGCCCAGCAGTTCGGCGAAGGTCGGGTCGCCCGAGGTGTCGGTCCGCAGCACCAGGGTGTTGACGAAGAACCCGACGAGGTCGTCCAGGGCCTGGTCGGTCCGGCCGGCGATCAGGCCCCCGACCGGGATGTCCGTTCCCGCGCCGAGTTTGTCCAGCAGCGCCGCCAGCGCGGCCTGCAGCACCATGTAGGCGCTGGCCCCGTGTTCCCGGCCCAGGCGAATCAGCCCGGCGTGCAGTTCGGCGTCCACTTCGACCGCGAGGTGGCCGCCGGAATGGGAGGGAACGGAGGGGCGGTGGCGGTCGGCGGGAAGCCGGATCTGCTCCGGCAGGCCGGCCAACTGCCGGGTCCAGTAGGCCGTCTGGCGGGCGAACAGGCTGTCCTCGTCGGCCGGGTCGCCGAGCAACTCCCGTTGCCAGAGGGTGTAGTCGGCGTACTGGACGGGCAGCGGCGCCCACTGCGGCTCCTCGCCACGGCAGCGCGCCGTGTACGCGGTGGCCAGGTCGGCCGACAACGGGCCCAGCGACCAGCCGTCACCGGCGATGTGGTGGACCACCACCAGCAGCACGTGCTCGTCCGGTGCCGCTGCGAACAGCTCGGCACGCAGCGGTGGTTCGCCGGCGAGGTCGAATCCGCGCGCGGCGGCCGCGGCCAGCAGCTCGGGCAGGTCCGTCGCGTCGCCCGGGGTGGCGGTCCGCAGCTTCGGCCGTACCGTCCCGGGGGCCAGCACCTGCTGGTACGGCACGCCGTCCGCCGTCGGGAAGACCGTGCGCAGGCTCTCGTGCCGGTCGACGACGTCGGCGAGCGACTTCTCCAGGGCCTCCCGGTCCAACGGTCCGGTCAGCCGCCAGGCCAGCGGCATGTTGTAGACCGGTCCGGCACCCTCCAACTGGTGCAGGAACCACAGCCGCCGCTGCGCGGACGACAGCGGTACCCTCTCCCGGTCTTGACGGCCGGGAGCTGTCCCCACGGGCCGTTCCGTCCGCTCCAGGGCGGGCCTGGCCCGGTCGGAGCCCCCCAGAGCGGCGGCCAGCCCGGCCACCGTCGGGGTCCGGAACAGGGTGTGCAGCGCCAGCTCGACGCCCAGGGCCGCCCGGACCCGGGCCACCAGCCGCGTGGCCAGCAGGGAGTGTCCGCCCAGGTCGAAGAAGCTGTCGTCGACGCCGACCCGCGTCAGGCCCAGTACCTCGGCGAACAGCCCGGCCAGCACCTGCTCCTGCGGAGTGTGCGGCGCCCTGCCGACCCGCGATCCGGTGAACTCGGGCTCGGGCAGGGCCCGCCGGTCGAGCTTGCCGTTGGTGGTCAACGGCAGGGCGTCGAGGGTGACGAACGCGGCGGGCACCATGTAGTCCGGCAGCCATTCGCTCAGGTGGGTGCGCAGTTCCTCCGGCCGGAGCTCGGCACCGTCGGCGGGCACCAGGTAGGCGACCAGGCGGGTTTCCCCGGCCCGGTCCTTCCGGGCGATCACCGCGACCTGACCGACCTGCGGGTGTCCGGCCAGCGCCGTCTCGATCTCGCCGAGTTCGATCCGGAAGCCGCGCACCTTGACCTGGTCGTCCGCGCGGCCGAGATATTCCAACTGCCCGTCGGTACTCCGGCGCACCAGGTCCCCGGTGCGGTACATGAGCTCACCCGCCGCGCCGAACGGGCAGGCCACGAACCGTCCGGCGGAGAGCCCGGGCCGGTTCAGGTAGCCGCGGGCGAGGCCCGGACCGGCGACGTACAGTTCGCCGGTCACGCCAGGCGGCACCAGGCCCAGCCGCTGGTCCAGTACGTACGCCCGGAACCCGGCGACGGCACGGCCGATCGGCGGCACGCCCGCACCCGGCGACAGCGGCTCGCTCATCGTCGCGATGACCGTCGTCTCGGTCGGACCGTACGCGTTGATCATCCGGCGCCCCGGCGCCCAGCGCGTCACCAGCTCCGCCGGGCACGCCTCGCCCGCGACCGCCAGCGTCGGCACGGTCACCGCGTCCGGCGACAGCGCCGCCAGCACGGACGGAGGCACCGTCGCATGGGTGAGGGCGAGGCTCGGGTCGGTCAGCGCGGAGACCGGCTCGGCCGCGGGTGCCGGCACCAGGGTGGCACCGGTGAGCAGCGCGCCGCACAGATCCCACAGCGAGACGTCGAAGCTGGGCGAGGAGAACTGGAGCACCCGGTCGCCCGCGGTGATGCCGAGCCGCTCGACCTGCTCGGCCACCATGCGCCGCAGACCCGCGTGGCTCACCACCACGCCCTTGGGACGTCCGGTCGAGCCGGACGTGTAGATCACGTACGCCGAGTTCCGGGCGTCCACCGCGACGGCGGGATCGGTGTCCGGCCGTCCGGACACGTCGGCCACCGTCGCCGGGTCGTCGACCACCACGGCCGGCCGTGCGTCCTCCAGCATGAAGGCGATCCGCGACTGCGGATACGCCGGGTCCACCGGCAGATAGGCGGCTCCCGTCTTCAGGACGCCCAGGACGGCCACCACGAACTCCACCGACCGGGGCAGTGCGACCGCCACGATCTGCTCCGGACCCACACCCCGCGAGATCAGCGCATGCGCGAACCGGTTCGCCCACACATTGAGTTGACGGTACGTCAGCTCTACGTCCCCGAAGGCCAGAGCGACGCCCTCGGGTGTCGCCGCCACCTGCGCCGCGAACATCTCCGGCAGGCTCGTGGCGACCGCCCCGTCCTCGACGGCCGGCAGCAGCTCGCGGCGCTCCTCGACGGACAGTAGATCGACGTGTCCGAGCCGTCGCTGCGGGTCGGACACGGCCGCCCTCAGGAGCCGCACCCAGCGCGCGATCATGGTGTCGACGGTGGCCGGATCGTACAGATCGCCCGCGAACTGGACGAACGCGTCGATCCCGTCCGGCGAACCGTCTTCGGCGTGCCGCTCGGACAGCGAGAAGACCAGGTCGAACTTGGACGCATCCGTGGTCGGTTCCACCTCGCCGACCCGCAGCCCCGGCGGGGCGAAGTCGGCCCGGGGCGCGTTCTGCAGCACCAGCATGACCTGGAACAGCGGGTGATGCGCCAACGACCGCACCGGGTTGAGGGCTTCGACCAGGTACTCGAACGGCAGGTCCTGGTTGGCGTACGCGGCCAGCGCGTTCTCCCGGACCCGGCCCAGCAGTTCGGCGAACGTCGGATCGCCCGAGGTGTCCGTACGGAACACCAGGGTGTTGACGAAGTAGCCGACCAGCTCGTCCAGAGCCTGGTCGGTCCGGCCGGCGACCGGACTGCCGACCGGGATGTCGTCGCCCGCGCCGAGCTTGCTCAGCAGCGCCGCCAGCCCGGCCTGAAGAACCATGAACATACTGGTCCCGTGCACGCGGGCGAACTCACGCAGACCACGGTGCAGTTCCGCGTCCAGCCCGGCGCGCACGAAGCCGCCCCGGTGCGAGGCGACCGCCGGGCGGGGCCGGTCACCGGGCAGCCGGAGCTGCTCCGGCAGATCGGCCAACTGCTCGGTCCAGTAGGCCGCCTGGCGGGCGAGCAGGCTGTCCCGGTCCGTGGCGTCGCCGAGCAGCTCGTGCTGCCACAGGGTGTAGTCGGCGTACTGGACCGGAAGTTGGGCCCACCGCGGCTCCTCGCCGCGGCAGCGCGCCGTACAGGCGGCGGTCAGGTCCCGCGCGAGCCGGCCCAGCGACCAGCCGTCACCCGCGATGTGGTGGAGCACCACCTGGAGCACGTGCTCGTCCGGTGCGAGCTCGAAGAGCCCCACACGCAGCGGCAGATCGGCCGCCAGGTCGAACGGCCGGGCCTTCGCGGCCGCCAGCACGTCCGGCAGCCCGGCCTCGGTGGTCCGGCTCACGTCCAGCCGCGAGCGAGCCGCCACGATGTCCAGCACCTGCTGGTACGGCACGCCGTCCACCACCGGGAAGACGGTGCGCAGGGTCTCGTGCCGGACCACCACGTCCGCCAGGGCGGCCTCCAGGGCCCGTCGGTCCAGGTTCCCGGACAGCCGCCACGCCAGGGAGATGTGGTAGTTCTCGCCGGCCCCCTCCAGCTGGTGCAGGAACCAGAGCCGTCGCTGCGCGAACGACAGCGGGATCCGCTCGGGCCGCGGGCGCGGCAGCAGTGCCGACTGCGCCGGGCGGGCACCCGCCAGCGCGCAGGCCACGCCGGCCGGGGTCGGGGTCTCGAACAGGGTGCGCAGCTCCAGCTCCACTCCCAGGGTCGCGCGGACCCGGGCTGCCAGCCGGGTGGCCAGCAGGGAGTGTCCGCCCAGGTCGAAGAAGCTGTCCTCGACGCCGGCCCCGGCCACCCCGAGTACCTCGGCGAACAGCTCGCACAGGATCTGCTCCTGGGGCGTACGCGGCGCGCGGCCGGTGTTCGCCGGAGCGAGGTCGGGCGCGGGCAGCGCACGCCGGTCCAGCTTGCCGTTGGCGGTCAGCGGCAGGCTCTCCAGGGTGACGAACGCGGCCGGCACCATGTACTCCGGAAGCCGCTCCCGCAGGTGCCCGCGCAGCTCGGCCGGGCGCGGGGCGGCATCCGGGGCGGGCACCAGGTACGCGACCAGCCGGGTGTCGTCGGTCCGGTCGTGCCGCGCCAGGACGGCGACCTGGGCGACGCCGGGGTGCGTGGCGAGTGCCGCCTCGATCTCGCCGAGTTCGATCCGGAAGCCGCGGACCTTCACCTGGTCGTCGGCCCGGCCCACGAACCGCAGGCTGTCTTCCCCGGCTTCCGGCCGGGGGGACCCCGAGGCGCACCGGCGCACGACGTCGCCGCTGCGGTACATGCGCGTACCGGCCGGCCCGAACGGGTCGGCCACGAAGCGTCCGGCGGTCAGACCGGGCCGGTTCAGGTAACCCCGCGCCAGCCCGGCGCCCGCGACGTACAGCTCGCCGGGCACTCCCGGGGGCACCGGCCGCAGGTGGGCGTCCAGCACGTACGTCCGCAGATCGGGGACGGCCGCGCCGATCTCACCCGCGGCGGTGCCGGACCGGTCCAGCGCGGCGTAGGTCACGTGCACCGTGGTCTCGGTGATGCCGTACATGTTGACCAGCCGCGGCGCGTCGTCCGGGTGCCGCTCGTACCAGCTCGCCAGCCGGGCGTGCTCCAGCGCCTCGCCGCCGAACACCACGGTGCGCAGGGCGAGCGAACGGCCGCTCCCGGGTGCCTCCTCGTCCGCCCGCATCAGCTGGTAGAAGGCGGACGGTGTCTGGTTGAGCACCGTCACCCGCTCCTGGGCGAGGAGTTCCAGGAACCGGTGGGGCGAGCGGCTGGTCTCGTGGTCCACGACCACCAGACGCCCGCCGTGCAGCAGCGGGCCCCACAGCTCCCACACCGAGAAGTCGAAGGCGTAGGAGTGGAAGAGGGTCCAGACGTCGTCGGCACAGAAGCCGAACAGCTCCCGGGTGGTGTCGAACAGCCGCACCACGTTCCGGTGCGGGACCACGACGCCCTTGGGGTCGCCGGTGGACCCGGAGGTGTAGATGACGTAGGCGGGGTGGGCCGGATCGAGGGGGACCTCCGGGTCGGTGTCCGGCAGTCCGTCCAGGTCGACGGCGTCCAGCAGCAGCCGTTCCACCGGGTCCGCCCCCGGCAGTTCACCGGTCCGGCTCGTCGTCACGAGCAGCGACGGCCGGGCGTCCCGAAGCAGGTGGGCGATCCGGGCGGCGGGGTACCGCGGGTCCACCGGAACATAGGCGGCTCCCGCCTTGAGGACCGCGAGGACCGCCACCACCAGCTCGGCCGAGCGCGGCAGGGCCAGCGCCACCAACCGCTCCGGCCCCACGCCCCGGGCGATCAGGGCGTGCGCGAGCCGGTTGGCCCGGGCGTTCAACTCGCCGTACGTCAGGGTGACTTCGCCGCTCGTCACGGCGACCGCCGCCGGGTCCGCCCGTACCTGCCGCTCGAAGAGCGCGGTGAGGCCGCTCTGCGGAAGTTCCTCGCTGCGGCCGTCGACGGCCGGCAGCAGCGCGCGGAGCTCGTCGGCGGACAGCACGTCCACCCGGCCGATCCGCCGGCCGGGGTCGGCCACCACGGCACGCAGCAGCCGCAGCCACCGGTCGACGATGTCCCCCACGGTGGCCGCGTCGAACAGGTCGGTGCTGTACTCCACCAGTCCCGACAGCCCCTGCGCGCCTGGCTGTTCGGTCAGCATGAAGGTCAGGTCGCACTTGGCCGTCCCGGTGTGGACCAGGTCGCTCGCCACGCGCAGGCGCGGCAGGTCGAACGTGCCGAGCGGCGCGTTCTGCAACGCGAGCATGGTCTGGAACAGGGGATGGTGGGCCAGCGACCGGGTCGGGTTCAATGCCTCCACGAGGTGCTCGAACGGCACGTCCTGATGCGCGTACGCGGCCAGCGCGTCGGCGCGCACCCGGCCCAGCAGTTCGGTGAACGACGGGTCGCCGGAGAGGTCGGTACGCAGCACCAGGGTGTTGACGAAGAAGCCGACCAGGTCGTCCACGGCCTCGTCGGTGCGTCCGGCGATCGGCGTGCCCACGGGAACGTCGGTGCCCGCGCCGAGCTTGCCCAGCAGGGCGGCCAGCCCGGCCTGGAGCACCATGAAGAGGCTGGCCCCGCCGTCACGGGCGAGCGCGCGCAGGCCCTGGTGCAGTTCGGCGTCGATCCGTACGGGCAGGTGGGCGCCCCGGTGGGACATCACCGTCGGCCTGGGACGGTCGAACGGCAGCTCGATCTGTTCCGGCAGGTCCGCCAACTGCTCCTGCCAGTAGACCAGTTGACCGCTCAGCAGGCTGTCCGGGTCAGAGCTCTCGCCGAGCAGCTCCCGCTGCCAGAGGGCGTAGTCGGCGTACTGGACGGGCAGCGGGGACCACTCCGGCTTCGCCCCTTCGCAGCGGGCCGCGTAGGCGGTGGTCAGGTCGCGTGAGAGCGGGCCCATCGACCAGCCGTCACCGGCGATGTGATGCACCACCACCAGCAGCACGTGCTCGTCGGCCGCCGGCCGGAACAGTTCGGCGTGCAGCGGCGGCTCCTCGGAGAGCTCGAAGCCGTACCGGGCCGCCTCCGCCAGCCGGTCCGGCAGGTCGCGTTCACCGACCTCGGTCAGCCGCAGCCGCGGCCGTGCCTCGTCGAGGTCCAGCACCCGCTGGCACGGCACGCCGTCGACCACCGGAAAGACGGTGCGCAGGCTCTCGTGGCGCTCGACCACGTCCGCCAGAGCGGCTTCCAGGGCCCGCTGGTCGAGGTCGCCGGACAGCCGCAGCGCCAGCGGGATGTTGTACGTGGCGCCCGGGCCCTCCATGCGGTGCAGGAACCACAGCCGGCGCTGCGCGAAGGACAACGGGATCGTCTCGGGCCGCTCGCGCCGTCCCGGCGTCGGCCGTGCCCGGTCCGCTCCGTCCACCGCCGCCGCCAGTCCCGCCACCGTCGGCGCGTCGAACAGGTCGCTCAGCCTCAGCTCCACGCCCAGCGCCGTCCGTGCCCTGGCCACCAGCCGGGTGGCCAGCAGCGAATGCCCGCCGAGGTCGAAGAAGCTGTCCCCGGGCCCGGCCTCGGCCACCCCGAGCACCTCGGCGAACAGTCCGGCCAGCACGTGTTCGGTCGCGGTGCGCGGAGCGCGGCCCGGGGCAGCCGCCGCCTGCCCGGGGGCCGGAAGGGCCCGCCGGTCGAGCTTCCGGTTCGGTGTCAGCGGCAGCGCGTCCAGCATCACGAACGCGGTCGGCACCATGTACTCCGGCAGGTGCTCGCGCAGGTGCTCGCGCAGCGCGGGCACGGTCACCGTGGCACCGGCTACCGGCACGACGTAGGCGACCAGCCGGGTGCCCGCCTCGGTACGTACCAGCGCGGCGGCCTGCGTGATCTGCGGGTGCTCGACGAGCACGGCCTCGATCTCGCCGAGTTCGATCCGAAAGCCCCGGACCTTGACCTGGTCGTCGGTACGGCCGAGGAACTCCAGGTTCCCGTCCGGGTCCCACCGCACCAGGTCGCCGGTGCGGTACATCCGAGAGCCGGCCGGCCCGAACGGGTCGGCCACGAAGCGCCCGGCGGTCAGGCCCGGCCGGTTCAGGTAGCCCCGGGCCAGGGCCGCGCCGGCGATGTACAGCTCACCTGGCACACCCGTGGGCATCGGCTGCAACGAGGCGTCCAGTACGTGCAGCCGGGTGTTGGCGACCGGTCGACCGATGACCGGGCGGG
>NZ_JBSFZS010000188.1:0-9603 GCF_053600395.1 Streptomyces sp. NPDC005070
CGGCCGCCGCGGACGGTTCCACGGCTGTCGCCGAGGCAGCCGTCGACGCCTTCGAACGCATGCGGAGCGTCGCCGCCGTCGACCGGGCCCGCGGCACGCCGCTTCTAGAATCGCGGGCACCGACCCTCTCGCCCGAAGGAACCCGATGACCAGCGTCGAAGAACCGGCACGACCTGGCGGGCGCATCCGCGACGCCGCCCGCACCAGGGCCGAGATTCTCGACGTGGCGACCCAGGAATTCTCCCGCGCCGGGTTCGCGGGCGCCCGGGTCGACGAGATCGCCGCCCGCACCAGCACCACCAAGCGGATGATCTACTACTACTTCGGCGGCAAGGAGCAGCTCTTCACGGCGGTCCTGGAGCGCGCCTACTCGGCGATCCGGCAGGCCGAACAGGAGCTGGACGTCGAGCACCTGGACCCGGTCGCGGCGATCCGCCGGCTCGCCGAGCTGACCTTCGACCATCACGAGGCGCACCCCGACTTCATCCGCCTGGTGAGCATCGAGAACATCCACGAGGCCGAACACATCACGGACTCCGCGGCGCTGGGCAGGATCGGCTCGCCCGCGCTCGACGTGATCGGCCGGATCCTGGCGACCGGCAGGGAGTCGGGGCTGTTCACCGCCGACGTCGACGCCGTGGACCTGCACGCGATGATCAGCGCCTTCTGTTTCTTCCGCGTCTCGAACCGGCATACGTTCGGCGCCCTGTTCGGCCGCGACCTGACCGCCCCGGACCAGCGGGAGCACTATCGCGCGATGCTCGGCGACATGGTCATCGCCTATCTGACCGCGGACCGCGCGGTGGAGCCGGCAGGCCACCACGGTTCAGCGTGACGGGATCCCGTACGCCCGCTCCACGTGGAGCCGGAGCACCAGCCGGCGGTCGCGGACCATCGCCGCGCGGTAGTCGTCCCAGTCGGAGTGTTCGCCGAGGACGTCCCGGTAGACCCGGATGAGCTCCTCCACGGTCTCGTCGTGCGGATCCCCTGCGACCGGTGTCAGCTCGGCCGTGCCCTCGACGACCGTGTAAGCCCACCGGTCCGCGCTGGTCACGTGGTAGGAGGCCCGTGGGTCCCGGCGCAGATTCCGGGTCTTGGCGCGGTCGTCGGTGAGCGACACGCGGACGACGCCCTCATCGGGGTAGTACATGTGGCTGACGTTCGAGAGCTGGGGCCGGCCGTCCTTCTTCAGGGTGACGAGCACTCCGCCCTTGTACTCGGAGAGCAGCTTCAGCAGTGCGTCCTGGTTCTCTTCATCGGTCATATCCGCGTCAACGCTCCGGACGCGTCACGTCATCCCGTAGACACTGTCTACTCATGACTGGTAGACAGTGTCTATGGACGAGCTGGAAACCACCGGACTGCGGGCGCGGCTGATCGACGTCGGAGTCGAACTCGTGACGGCGGAGGGCGCGCAGGCGCTGACCCTGCGGGAGATCGCCCGGCGGGCGGGGGTCTCGCACGGCGCTCCGCGCCGCTGGTTCCCGACCCACCTGGAGCTGCTGTCCGCCATCGCGGGCCGCGGCTTCACCGACCTCCAGCACCGCGCGGCCCAGGCGGTCGGCGGCACGGGGACCGACCCCCGCGCCCGGCTCACCGCCCTCGCGACGGCGTACCTGGACTTCGCGCTGTCCCACCGTGGGATGTACGAGCTGATGTTCCGTCACGACTTGCTGGAGAGCAACCGGTTGGGGCTTCGTGAGACCAGTCTGCCGTTGTTCGGGACGCTGGTGGAACTCGTCGGGCGGGTGCGCCCCGAGGCCGACGCGCGGATCCTCGCCGGCGCCCTCTGGGCGAACCTGCACGGCATCGCCCAACTGTGGGGCTGGGGAAGCCTGAAGCTCGCCACGGACGCCGGTGACCACACCCCGCTGCTGACGGCGGCGCTCGACGCGCACCTCGGACCGGAGGAACGATGACGGGCCCCGCCGAGCCGGCCGCGCGCCCGACCGCACCCAGGACGGCCCGCCGTCGGATCACCCTCGCGAGCAGCGTCGTCGGTGCCGTGATCGTCGCCCTCGACGGCACGGTCCTCACCGTCGCGCAGCCCACGCTCCAGGGCGACCTGGGCGCCTCGTTCGCCCAGGTGCAGTGGACCAGCACCGGGTATCTCATCGCGGTGGCGGGCCTGCTGGTGTTCGCGGGACGCCTCGGGGACCGCTACGGGCATCAACGGATCTTCGCGCTCGGCATCCTGGGCTTCGGGGCGGCGTCGGCGGGCATCGCTCTCGCGCCCGGGATCGCCTGGGTGATCGCGCTGCGGGTCGCGCAGGGTGTCTTCGGCGCGCTGCTGCAGCCGGCCACGCTCGGCATGCTGCGTGCCGCGTACCCGCCCGACCGGCTCGGGACACCCATCGCGCTGCGGGCGAGCGCCATCGGGATCGCCGCGGCCGCGGGTCCGCTGCTGGGCGGCGCGCTGGTCGGCCACTTCGGATGGCGGTCGGTCTTCTTCCTGAACGTGCCGCCCGCGCTGGCGATGGGCGTGGCGGCCCTCGCCGTCCGGTCCCCGGCCGCCCCCGGGCCCCGGACCGGTCGTCCGGCGGCGGCCGACGGCCTGGATGTGCCGGGCGCCTGTCTGCTCACCGTCGCCCTGGTCGCCCTGGTGCACACCCTGGTCACCGTGCCCGGAACCGGCTGGACGGCGCTGACCGCGGCCGGACTGGCCGTGACGGCCGCCGCAGGCACCGCGTTCGTCCGCCGTCAGCGCCGGGCCGCGAGCCCCCTGGTGCCGTCCGGGATCCTCGGCTCGGCGACCATCGGCGCGGCGCTCGGCATCCTGGTGGCCGTGTCCGCCGCGATGCTCGGCACCCTGTTCGTCGCCAGCTACTTCCTCCAGCGCACCCTGGGCCTCGACCCGCAGGAGACCGGCCTGCGGGCGCTGCCGGCCGGTGTGACGATGGTGCTCGGCGCTCCGCTCGCCGCCGTCCTGATGCGCAGGTTCGGCCCGCGGCGGACCGCCGTGGCCGGAACGCTCGTCCTCACGCTCGGGGTCCTGCTCCTGGCCCGGCTCGGCCCGGCGTCGACGGCCGTGCCCGTCTCCTGCGGCTTCCTGCTGCTGGGCGCCGGCTTCGTGACGGTGATGGTGACCGCGACGGCGGTCGCCGTACGGCACGCCCCCGCGGCGTCGGCCGGTGTGGCGGGCGGCCTGCAGCAGACGGCGATGAACATCGGACCCACGCTGGGGATCGCGGTGGCGGCCACGCTGATGTCGCTGACGCCCGGCGCCGCCATCGGTCCCCCGCTCACCGTGCTCGCGGGCATCTCCGCGACGGGAACGCTGCTGGCCCTGAGGCTTCCGGGGCACAAGGACACCGTGGGGACCGCCGGGGGACGCCCGGCCGACGCGTCACCGGCCCGTTTGGGACGATGAGGACACGAGCCGTAGTCCGGAGGAGAACCATGGGAGATCTGCGACAGGAAGTCGAGCCGGGATCCGTCGGCCTCGACCCCAGGGCACTGGACCGGCTCGACCGGCACTTCGCCGCCCTGGTCGACGACGGCCGGCTCCCCGGCTTCCTGGTCGCCGTCTCCCGGCACGGGCGGGTCGCCCACCTCACCACGTACGGCCGGCGCGACCGTGCGGCGGGGCTCCCGGTGGAGAGCGACACGGTGTGGCGGATCTACTCCATGACCAAGCCGGTCACCTCGGTCGCGGCGCTCATGCTGCTCGAAGAGGGCCGCCTCGGACTCGACGACCGGGTGGCCGACTTCCTTCCCGCCTTCGCCGAACCACGGGTGTACGTCGGCGGGGCCGGGCCGGACACGAGGACCCGGCCGGCCGAACAGCCCGTCCTGATCCGCCACTTGCTGACCCACACGGCGGGCCTGACCTTCGGCTTCTACCACAGGCATCCCGTCGACGGGCTCTACCGGGACGCCGGTGTGGAGTCGTCCGTGGCGCCGGGCGCCGATCTGGCCGAGACCTGCGAGGTGTACGCCCGGCTGCCGCTCCAGTTCGAGCCCGGCACCCGGTGGAACTACTCGGTGGCCACCAATGTCCTCGGCCGCGTCATCGAGGTGGTCTCCGGCCAGGACCTCGACGTCTTCCTGCACCAGCGCGTCCTCGGGCCGCTCGGGATGACGGACGCAGGCTTCCAGGTCACGGACGAACAGGCGGACAGACTGGCCGAGTTGTACGGAGAGGACGACGACGGAGAGCTCGTCCCGATCGCCGGTCTCCCGCTGCACGGCCGGCCCCGGTTCCTGTCGGGCAGCGGGGGTATGGTCGCCACGGCCCGCGACTACCACCGCTTCATGGAGATGCTCCGGCGCCGCGGCGAACTCGACGGAACCCGTCTGCTGCGCCCCGGGACCGTGGACCTGATGGCGGCCAACCACCTGCCCGGAAACGCCGACCGGCGCTCCTTCGGCAGCGCGGTCCACCAGGAACCCGGCAACGCCGGCCTCGGTTTCGGCCTCGGCGTCTCCGTCGTGGTGGACCCGGCGGTCACCCGGGCGCCTTCCAGCGAGGGCGCGTTCGGCTGGAGCGGGGTGGCCACCACGACCTTCTGGGTCGACCCGCGCCGCGATCTGACCGTGCAGTTCCTGAGCCAACTGCGCCCGAGGGGTTCGCACTCGGTGTTCCCGGATCTCAAGCGGCTGGTCCACGAGGCGGTACGGTCCTGATCACCCCGGAGTCGTCCGGTTGACGCGGTACACGTCCCGCACGCACAGGTTGAGCACCGTCGCGGCCACGATCACGCCCGCGCAGACCAGCAGCACCCGCCGGTCCGACCAGGCGCCCGCGGCCAGCGCGGCGAGCAGATAGCCGAGCGGGATCGCGCAGCGCTCCCCGACACTGTTGAACGCCGCCGCCCTTCCCAATTCGTCTTCAGGAACGTGCAGTTGGAAGGCGGTGGTCCAGGCGACGATGGCGACGTCGAGGCCGATGCCGGCGAGGAGCGCGGCGACCAGGACGGCGGACAGCGGTAACGCGAGCCCCATCGCCGTCAACGGCAGAAAGAGCAGGGAGGCGGTGCTGACGGCGACGGCGAGCAGCCGGTACGGCCGCCACCACAGGCACACCAGCGCGCCGGTCAGCAGCCCGAGCGCAAACGCGCCCTGCACCAGGCCCCAGGAGCCCGCTCCGGAGTACAGCCGCGCGGCGAGGACCGGGCCGAGCATCTGGAATCCGGCCAGCCAGGCGGCGACCACGACCATCCCGGCCACCGTGTACGTCCACAGCCAGGTGCGGGAGCGGAAGCCGGACCAGCCCGACCGCAGATCGCCGAGGACACCGCCCGCGGTGACGGGCGCCTCCAGACGCAGTCCGTACAGCAGCAGGGCCGCGATCAGGAACGAGAGCGCGTCCCAGGCCAGTGCCCATCCCGGTCCGCAGAGGGCTACGACGAGCCCGCCGGCCACGGGCCCGAGCACCCGTACGGCGTTGGTCGGCAGCCTGACCAGCGCGTTGGCCTGCTGGAGATGTTCGTGCCCGACCAACTGGTTCACCACGCCCTGGCCCGCGGGCACGGTGAACGCCACGGCGACTCCCGAGAGGAAGCCGCAGGCGGCGATGGACGTCGTCGAGGCGGCGCCGGTCAGCACGATGACGGCGAGCGCCCCCTGTGCCACGGCCGCGGCCAGATTGCCGCCCAGCAGGATCCGGCTGCGGGACATCCGGTCCGCGAGCACCCCGCCCACCAGCAGGAAGGCGACGGTCGGGACGGTGTTCACCGCGAGCACCACGCCGAGTGATCCGGCTCCGCCGCCCTGCCCGATCACCGCGTAGGCGAGTGCGAGCGGCGCCATCGCCGATCCCGTCGCCGAGATCAGGCTCGCCAGTACGAACCGCCGGAAGCCGACGCTGCGCAGGGGTGCCGTCCGGACCCTCGGCACCCGCGCCGCCGCCTGCGTCTCCGTCGTACCGCTCCGGTCGTCGGCTTCCGTCATTCCTCGGTGGCGACCGTCTTCGCCGATCCGGCGAAGATCGCCTTCGCCCACTCCTCGCCGTCCAGGTGGGGCAGGTAGTGGTCGAGGCGTTCCCGCTTGGTGAGCAGGTAGGTGAGGTTGTCCTCGCACGGCGGTATGAGGAGCGGCACCTGCTCGGCCACCTTGATGCCGTGGCGCAGCAGCGACTCGCGCTTGCGCGGGTTGTTCGACAGCAGCCGCACGGACCGTACGCCGAGGTCGTGCAGCATCTCCGCCGCCACCCGGTAGTCGCGGGCGTCCACCGGCAGCCCGAGGGCCACGTTCGCCTCGACGGTGTCGAGCCCTTCCGCTTGGAGCTTCATCGCCTTGAGCTTGGCGAGCAGGCCGATGCCCCGGCCCTCGTGGCCGCGCAGGTAGACGAGGATGCCGCGGCCCTCGGCCACGATGGCGCGCAGCGAGGCGGTGAGCTGGGGGCCGCACTCGCAGTGCTGGGATCCGAAGGAGTCGCCCGTCAGGCATTCGGAATGCAGCCGGGTCAGGACGTCCCCCTTTCCGAGCGTGTCCAAGTCGCCGTGCACGAGGACGACTTGTTCCTCGCCGCGGTCGTGGTCGAGGTAGCCGACGGCATGGAAAAAGCCGTACTCGGTGGGGAGCGGGGCAATCACGACTCGTTCGACACCTGTGAGGTGGGCATTCCCGCCGAGTACGCCAAAATTATCTGTCATGATCTGGTTCCTAAGCAGAGTCGAAAGGGCCGTGAAAGATGAGTAGTTCGGGAACACGCGTGATGGAGTCCGGAGTGCTGTCACTGGACACCACGGAGGATGTCCGCGAGCGGGGGGCCGGTGTCGCCCGCCAGGTCGCCGTCCTTCCCGTCGGCAGCCTCGAACAGCACGGCGCGTACCTGCCCCTGACGACCGACACACTGGTGGCGTGCGCCATCGCGCGGGAGATCGCGGCCGCCTATCCGGTGCATCTTCTTCCTCCGGTGACGATCTCCTGCTCGCACGAGCACGCGGCCTGGCCGGGCACCGTCAGCATTTCCTCCGTCACGCTCTACGCCGTCGTCCGGGACATCGCCGCTTCGTTGCGGCGCTCGGGTGTCGACACGCTGGTCGTGGTCAACGGGCACGGAGGCAATTACGTACTGGGCAATGTGGTTCAGGAATCCGCGGGCACCGGTACGCGCATGGCGCTTTTCCCCGCCATGGAGGACTGGGAAGGCGCGTGTGAACGGGCCGGTGTTCAGACGTCGTTGCTCACCGATATGCACGCGGGAGAAATCGAGACGTCCATTCTCCTGCATGCCCATCCGGAATGCGTCAAAGACGGTTATGAGACCTCCGATTTCGTGGCCGACGACCGTCGGCATCTGCTCACTCTCGGCATGGCGGGCTACACCGAGTCCGGGGTCATCGGCCGTCCCTCGATGGCCGGCGCCGAGAAGGGGAAGGAACTCCTCGCCGGGCTGACCGAGGCCTTCGGAGCGTATTTCTCCTTGGTGACGTCCGAGACGCTGCACTGATCGGGCCCTCCCGCGCTCTCCTCGCGGGGGCGCCGGAGCGAGGCACCCCAGCGGACGACCAGGACCACGGCGCCGGGCAGGCTCGCCGCGAGGCTGAGGACGCCGTAGATCACCGCGACGGTCAGGCCCATGCCGGCGCCGAGCCCGGCGGCGCCGAACGCCCAGGCGGTGGCGCCCTCGCGGGGGCCCCAGCCGCCGACGTTCAGCGGCAGCCCCATGGCCAGCAGGGCCAGCAGGGCCAGCGGCGTGAGCACGGCGACCGACGCGGTGGATCCGGCGGCCCGGGCGGCGAGCACGAACATCGCCAGATGGCCGGCGAGCACCAGGATCGACGACAGCGTCACGCCGGGCCAACTGCGCCGGGCCAGCAGGGCGCCCCGGGCCTCCGTGAGCGCGCCGCGGACGGCTCCGTAGCGTCGTCCGGTGCCGGAAGTGGTCCGTCGCCCGCGGACGACGGCGAAGGCCACCGCTCCGCACACCGCGACGATCGCGAGGACCAGCGCGGTCTCGCGGGCCTGCGCCAGCACGGGTGACGGCTGGGTGAGCAGCACCACCGCGCCGACGGCCACCAGCACGGCCTGGCCCGCGGTGCGTTCGAGCACCACCGAGCGCACGCCCCGGCCCATGTCACCGGCGCTCTGCCCGTGCCGCACGGCCCGGTGCACGTCGCCGAGGACCCCGCCGGGCAGCGCGGCGTTCAGGAACAGCGCGCGGTAGTAGTCCGCGACGGCCGCGCCCAGCGGGAGTTCGATGCGCAGCTCGCGTGCGACGAGGCACCACCGCCAGGCGCTGAACACCGTGGTGAGCAGCCCGATGGCGACGGCCACCGTCAGGGTGGTCGCGTCGATCTTCCGCAGCCCGTCCACGAATACCCCGGTACCCAGCCGCCACAGGAGCACTCCGAGGATGAGGACGCCGGCGGCGGTGCCGACGTGCCCGCGCACACCGCCCCATACCCGCCGGGCCGGGGAGGCCACGTCGGCCGCCGGGCTTCCGGAGCCGACGGCCGGGACGGGGCCCGGCTCGGTGCCCGTCGAGCCCGGCGCCCGCGAGGCGCCGGACTCCGCGGGGATGTTCGGGTGCGGGCCGTCGGGCTCCGGGGCCGCGGCCACCGGGGCGGCGGCCGGTCCCAGGGTCTCCAGGCCCGCGCTCACGCCGCACCCCCGGCCGGGTGGGGCAGCGCCAGCACATCGCTGTGGTGGACGACCACACGCACCTCGCCCGCGACGCACGCCGCGATCCGGGACCGCAGATAGGCCTCCGCCCGTTCGGCCAGCTCGGGGCGCTCCTCGACCGCCGCGCCGACCCAGCCGCGCAGCCACTCCTCGGTGAGGGCGGCCTCGTCGGGGCCGAGCCGCCAGGGGCTCGGGTGCACCCGTACGGTCGCGCCGTAGCGGGCGAACGCGTCGCAGGCGGCGGTGACGGCGTCCGGGCCGAGCAGGTCGCCGCGCCGCTGGTGGGCGTTGAACGCCTCGGTGATCTCGGCGTCCAGCGGGTCGGCGGGGGTGAGCTCGACCCGGCCTGCCACGGACAGCGTCAGCAGGGCGGGCACGCCCGCTCCGGCGCAGGCGGCCGCGAGCCGGTCGATCTCCTCGGCGGTGAGCACGTCGAGCAGCGCCGACGCGGTCACCAGGGAGGCGCCGGCCAGGGCGTCCGCCGTCAGCCGCCCGATGTCACCGCGCTGGGTGGTGACGCCGACGTGGCTGCCGTCGGCCGCCGCCTTGGGGGCCCCGACCGTGGCGAAGTGCAGCAGGTACGGGTCGCGGTCGTGCAGGATCCAGTGCTGGGCGCCGTCGAGCCGGGGCGCGAGCCAGCGGCCCATGGAGCCGGTGCCGCAGCCGAGGTCGTGGATGGCCAGGTCACCGCGGGTGACCGGCCGGTTGGCCAGCCGGATGCGCAGCGGGTCGAGCAGGTCGACGGCCCGCGCGGCGGCGTCGGCGGGCTCGCGCAGCTGGAGCCACTGGGGCGCGTAACGCACCTCTTCCGCGTCCGGGTCCCCGACTCGCCGACCGGGCACGCCCGTCCTCACCTTCTGCTCGGGGATGCCGGAGTCCGGCCCGCTCGCGGGCGTCGTCGTGGTGCTCATGCCGCCCTCCGGGGTTCCTGGGGCAGCCGGCCGAGCACTCCGGCCAGGCTGCGCGCGGTGGTCGCCCAGCCGTCGAGCGCGGCGCGCCGTCCGCGGGCGGCGGCCTTGAGCCGGCGGCGCA
>NZ_JBSFZS010000189.1:0-9597 GCF_053600395.1 Streptomyces sp. NPDC005070
GAACCGCCCACCTGCTGCATGGTGTTGACGGTCGCGGAGGCGACACCCGCGTCCTCGGGAGCGATCCCGCTGGTGGCCAGCGACATGGCGGGCGGCATCACCATGCCGAGACCCGCGCCGATCAGCAGCAGTTGGGGCAGGACGTCGGTGGAGAAGGACGAGCCGATGCCGATGCCCGTCAGCCAGGCCATGCCGAGCGCGGCGACCGCGAAGCCCGCGGGGATGACGGCCTTCGGCCCGATGCGGGGCACCAGGACCGTGGTGGAGACCTGGGCCATGACCATCAGGGTCGCCATCATCGGCAGGAAGGCCACACCGGTCTTGGTGGGGCTGAAGCCGAGGTTGAGCTGAAGGTAGTAGGTGAGGAAGAGGAAGACGCCGAACATGCCCGCGCCGGTGATGAGCACCGCGAGGAACGAGGCGGCCCGGTTGCGGTCGAGCAGGACACGCATCGGCAGCAGCGGGTGCGCGGCCCGCGTCTGCCACCAGCCGAACGCGGCCAGCAGGATGCCGCCGGCGGCGAGGAAGCCCCAGGTGGCGGGTGAACTCCACTGGTGCGTCTCGGCGTTGGAGAAGCCGTAGACGACGGAGAAGAGACCGGTGGAGACCAGCAGGGCGCCCGGCAGGTCCAGCTTGGAGTTCGCCGCGTCCCGGTGACCGCTCAGCAGCACCCAGCCGCCCGCGAAGGCGACGACCGCGAAGAGAAGGTTGACGAACAGCGTCCAGCGCCAGTCGAGCGCGTCGGTCAGGAGACCGCCGAGCAGCAGGCCCACCGCGCCGCCGGCGCCGGCGATGGCGCCGTACACGCTGAACGCCTTCGCGCGCTCCTTGGCGTCGGTGAACGTCGTGTTCAGCAGCGAGAGGGCGGCCGGTGCGAGGAGGGCGCCGAACACGCCCTGAAGGGCACGCGCGGTGACCAGCATCCCGAAGCTGTTCGAGACGCCGCCCAGGACCGAGGCACCGGCAAATCCGGCGACGCCGACCAGGAACGCGGGCTTGCGGCCGAAGAGGTCCGCGATGCGCCCACCGAGCAGGAGCAGGGAGGCGAAGGCCAGGGAGTACGCGGTGACGATCCACTGCCGGTTGCCGTCGGAGAAGCCGAGGTCCGCCTGGGCGGAGGGCAGGGCGATGTTCACGATGGTGGCGTCGAGGACCACCATGAGCTGGGCGATGCCGATGATCGAGAGGATCCACCAGCGCCGCTTCGACGAGGGCGCGGACGGTGCGTCCGCGGCACCCGCGCCGGTGCCTTTGGTCAGGGTCTGGGACATGGCAGAAGCACTCCAGGGAAGACGCTCTTGCGTGCACGTAAACGAAACGGTTTCGTACACATCGACCCTCCGACCATAAACCCCGATCGAGCGAAACGGCAACGTTTCGCTGGGCGGCCGGGTGTGACGTCCGTCCCATGGACGTACCTGAGCTGGGAAACGGGAGCCCGAAGGCGGGCGGTGCGCGGTGACGCGGCCGGGGGCCCGCGAGCCGGCGGGATGCCGGCCTGGAGGGGGATCCGCGAGAACTGTGTCGAGGCGGGTGTTCCCGCCGCCCGCCGCCCGCCGCCCCGGTGTCGGGCGCGGAGTGACCGCTCAGGCGAGCTGCCGCCGCACCAGCTCGTGCAGCCGCCCGCCCGTGTCCGCCAACAACAGCGCGGGCGGCCCCTGCTGGGCGATCCGGCCGTTCTCCATCACGATGACCCGGTCCGCGTCCAGCACGGTCGAGAGCCGGTGCGCGATCACCACCCGGGTGGCGTTCAGGGCCTTGGTGCTCTCGATCACCGTGCGCTGCGTCGCGTTGTCCAGGGCGCTGGTCGCCTCGTCGAAGAAGAGGATGCGAGGCCGGCGTATCAGCGCCTGGGCGATCATGAGACGTTGGCGCTGGCCGCCCGAGATCGCGCCGCTGCCCGCCACCAGCGTGTGCAGCCCCATCGGCATCCGCCTGATGTCCTCGGCCAGACCCGCCATCTCGGCCGCCTCCATCGCCTCCTCCGGCGTGTACGCCTCCGTGCCGCAGATGCAGTCGAGGATCGACCCCGTGAAGGGCTGCGCGTGCTGGAGCACCACACCGCACTGCCGCCGTACGGCGGACTGGTCGAGGGCCCCGAGATCCTGGCCGTCGTACAGCACACTGCCCGACACCGGCCGGTCGAAGCCGATCAGCAGCCGCAGCAGGGTGGACTTTCCGCAGCCGCTCGGCCCGACGACCGCCACGAACTCGCCCGGCCGGACGGCGAACGACACGTCGTCCAGGACGAGCGGACCGTCGTCGGTGTACCGGAACGACAGCCGCCGCGCTTCGATCGCGCCGGACAGGACACCGGGACGCGTACTCGCCCCGCGGACCTCGGGCGTCGCGTCGAGCACCGGCCGGATCTCCTCGAACATCGGCAGCGCGGCCACCGCGGAGACGAGCGCGCCGGTGATCTGGGTGACCGACGTCAGCAGCATCGTCAGCGACGTGCTGAACGTGAGGAAGTCCGCGGCCGACAGCGAACCGTGCGCCGGGCCCGCCAGGAGCATGAACATCAGCAGGGAGCACAGCGGCAGATACACCGCGCCCAGCACCGTCGTCAGGTTCTTGACGCGGCCGACGCGCTGCTGGAGTTCACGGCTGCGCGCGAACTCGCCCGCCCAGGCCGCGTACGCGTAGTTCTCGGCCGCGGCGACACGCAGCTTGGGCAGCCCGCGCAGGGTCTGGAACGCCCGGTTGTTGAGCTTGTTGCCCAGCACCACCAGACGGCGCTGCCCGCGCACCTGCCACAGGCCGAGCCCCAGGAACACGGCCGCGACGACCACGAGCATGCCGATCGCGGCCAGCGCCATCGGCACGCTGTACCAGAGCAGCAGGCCCAGGTTCATCGCGCCGATCGTGCCCGCCTGCGCCAGCGTCGGGCCGATACCCGCGAGCAGCCGCCGGATCGCGCTCACGCCCATCGCGGCACTCGCGAGCTCACCGGTCGAACGGGCGGCGAAGAACGAGGTGGGCAGCCTCAGCAGCCGGTCCCACACGGCCGGCTGGAGACTCGCCTCGATCCGGCCCTCCATCCGCAGCAGGGTGAGGTTCTGCAGCAGCATGAACGCCGCCGACACGACGCTCGTGACCATCAGCGCGAGACAGACCTGCGCGATCAGGCCGTGCTCCGCCTTCGGAACGTATTCTCCGAGCACCCGGCCGGTCGCGATCGGCACCAGGGCGCCGATCGCCACGGTCACCAGAGCGCTGACCGCGAGGTTGCGCAGATCCCCGCCGGTGCCCGCCAGGGCGAACCGCAGCAGCCGCAGCGGGCCGAGCCCGCGCTCGGGCAGCGGGCGGTAGAACATCACCGCCCGCGGCTCGAACTCCGACGCGTTGGCCTTCTCGACCGGCGTCTCCCGCCCGGAGGAGGGCTGTACGGCGACATAGCCGCCGCGCCGCCACAGCAGCGCCACCGGCGCACCGGACACCGCCCGGCTGCCGACCAGCGGGCCGATGTCGTCACGCCACCAGCGCCCGTCCAGCCGTACGGAACGGGTGCGGATCCGTGAGGCGAGCGCGATCCGTTCGACGGGGTCGAGCCGTTCGCTCTCCGCGCCGTCGCCCGCCCGCTCGGCCAGGGTGATCCCGGCCGCGCGGGCGACCAGCTCGCAGGCCGCGTACGTGGCGTCGGCCTCGGCCGCGGTCGGGCGCTTCGCCGACCGTCTGCCGATCGAGGCGAGCAGCGTCCGGTCGGCGTGGTCACGGACGGCCTCACCGGCCTTGATGCCCGCCGCGGTACGGTCCTCGTGGCCGGCCTCCAGCTCCTCGATCCAGCGGTCGAGCGTGGACAGCAGCCGGTACTGCTGGTCGACCATGCCCTGCCAGACGCCGGAGTCCATCAGTAGATCGGCCGCGGCCTCGGCCCCGTACAGCGAGCCGTACTGCACGCTCCCCGGCGGGACCCGCATCCAGAACACGTCGTCGTCGGTGGGCGCGGGGGCGTTCTCGGACGCCGTCGGTGCCTGGAAGAGGACGGACAGACCGCGTCCGACGCCGAGCGCGAGGGCGTGCTCCAGCGGGCTCGACGCCGGCGGCACGAACTGCGGGTTGCCGTACGCGTCGTACGACCAGGTCGCCGTGCCGGCCGGTTCGTACAGCTCGCGCAGCCCGATCCGGCGCAGCTCGCAACCGCGCAACGGCCTCCCCACCAGCGTGTGCTGAGGGCCCGTCACCGGACCGAGCAGCAAGGAGCCCGCTTCGAGCCGGCCGAGGTGATGCCAGTGACCCTGCTGGGCCGCGTCGACCGCGAACAGGTCCATGGCACCCGCGACCACCAGCCACAGGACCTGCGGACCCTCCAGATCGAGACGGCTCAGGCCCGCGCCGCCGACCGGGGTTCCCATGCCGCCGAGCGCCCCGAGCACCACGTCCTGCTCGTGGACGCCTTCATGAACCGTGGTCATCTCAACGCTCCCTGACCAGACCGGCGTAGGGACCGCCGGCCGCCACCAGTGCCTCGTGCCGCCCGCGTTCCACGACCGAGCCGTGTTCGAGCACGACGATCTCGTCGCTGTCCCGCACCGTGCTCAGCCGGTGGGCGATCACCACGCAGGCGCAGCCGCGCCGACGCAGGTTGTCCATGACGGTCTGCTCCGTCTCCGCGTCCAGGGCGCTGGTCACCTCGTCGAGCACCAGGACGCTGGGCCTGCGCACCAACGCCCTCGCGATCTCCAGGCGTTGCCGCTGGCCGCCGGAGAAGTTCCGTCCGTCCTGCTCGACCCGGCTGTGGATCCCGCCGGGACGGCGCGCGACGACGTCGTACAGCGCCGCGTCCTGGAGGGCGGCGGTCACCGCGTCGTCGGTGATCGAGGGATCCCACAGCGCCACGTTGTCGCGGACCGTCCCCTCGAAGAGGAACACGTCCTGGTCGACGAAGGACACGGACGACGCCAGCGCCCCGCGCGGGATGTCCTCCAGACGGCGGCCGTCGATGCGGATCGTGCCCTCCCACGGCGTGTACAGGCCCGAGATCAGCCGGGACACCGTCGACTTGCCGCTGCCCGAACCGCCGACCAGAGCGACCTGCTGCCCCGGCCCGACCGTCAGCGAGAACCCGGCGAGCAGCGGCTCGTCGAGGGGGCTGTAGCCGAAGGTGATGTTCTCCAGCTCCACGAGACCCCGCAGCCGCCGGGTGGATCCACCGGTGCCGGGGCGGTCGTAGAGAGGGTCGGCCCGGAAGTTCTCCACGTCCTTGAGCCGGGCCACGTCGGCCGCGAAGTCCTGGATGCGGCCGGCGACACCGTTGAGCCGGGTGATCGGCGCGGTGAACCGGGTGACCAGCGCCTGGAAGGCGACCAGCAGACCCACGGAGACCTGTCCCTCGACCGCCCGCAGGCCGCCGATCCACAGGATCAGCGCGCTGTTGAGCATCGCCAGCGTCGGGGCGACCACCCCCAGCCAGGCGCTCGGCACCCCGAGGCGCTGCTGCTCGTCCAGCGTGGTGGCGTGCTGTCCGGCCCACTTGCGGAAGTAGCCGTCCTCACCACCGGTGGCCTTCATCGTCTCGATCAACTGCAGTCCGGTGTAGGCGGTGTTGGTCAGCCGGGCGGTGTCGGCGCGCAGCTTGGCGGTGCGGGTCGCGCGCAGCCGGATCACCACGCGCATCGCCACCACGTTGAGCAGCGCGACACCGATGCCGACGGCCGTGAGCTGCGGGTCGTACGTGTAGAGCAGCACGGCGTACAGGACGACGACGACCGCGTCCACACCCGCGGCGGCGAGATCGCGCGCCAGGGTCTCGGCCACCGCGTCGTTCGACTGAAGCCGCTGCACCAGGTCGGCCGGGCTGCGCTGGGAGAAGAAGGTGACCGGCAGCCGCAGCAGATGGCGCAGGAACCGGGCGCTGGAGAGCGTCGAGGAGATGAGGCGGCCGCGCAGCAGGTTCGCCTGCTGGAGCCAGGTCAGCACCACCGTCAGGAGCACCGAGGCGCCCATCGACGCGAACAGCACGCCCAGCAGCGAACTCTGACCGCCGATCAGATACTGATCGATGAACGTCCGGCTGAGCGCCGGAACGGCCGCGCCGACCGCCACCAGCAGCAGGCTCGCCAGCACCGCGACGGGCATCGTGCCCGAAGTGCCGCGCAGCCGGGCGGGCATGGCGCCCAGCACTCCCGGTCTGCGGCCGCCCCTGCGGAATCCGGGGCCTGGCTCCATGACCAGGACGACTCCGGTGAAGCTGGTGTCGAAGTCCTCCATCGACACGAAACGACGGCCCTTGCCGGGGTCGTTGACGAACACGCCCCGACGTCCGAAACGGCGGCCCATGCCGTCGTACACGACATAGTGGTTGAATTCCCAGAAGAGGATCGCGGGCCCCCGCACCTCGGCGAGCGCGGCCGTGTCCATCTGCATGCCCTTGGCGGTCAGACCGTAACCGCGCGCCGCCTTCAGCAGGTTGCTCGCGCGCGAGCCGTCCCGCGAGACACCGCACGCGATGCGCAGCTCTTCGAGCGGGACGTGCCGGCCGTGGTGGCCGAGCACCATCGCCAGCGACGCCGCACCACACTCCACGGCCTCCATCTGGAGCACGGTGGGGGTGCGGACACTTTTGACCCGGGTCCTGGGCACGCTGCGCCGGGGCGGCGCGGCGCGCCGTCTGCCGCGGGTGTCCGGTGCGGCGCTCACGGCAGGAGCCAGTCGACGGGGCGCTGACCGGCCAGCCGGACCGAGGCCGTGGCCAGGGTCATGGAGGTGAGCGTGTAGGGCGGCCCGTCCGCGGACGACCACTTCAGGCCGCTGCGGGTGCTCGACGAGCGGTCGAGCCTGACCAGCACGGCGACCGGCCTGCCCTTCTCGCTGAACTGCTCGCCCAGTTGGGCGTCACCGAGGTAGGCGGCGATCTGCTGCCGGGTCTGCGCGCTGCGGCCCACCGTCTTCACATGGCCGCGCAGCACTCCGTACCGCTGGGCGGGCACCGACTGGACGGTGAGGTCGACGGCGGCGCCCGCGGGAATGGCGGCGGCGCTCGCGGCGGAGACGTACACCGTCGCGTACAGCGGGTCGGTGGCGTGGGCGACCTTCTCCACGGCGGCGACGTTCGCGCCGGTCGAGATGATCGCGCCGATGGTGGCGGCCAGGGCGGTGACACGGCCCGCGGCGACCGTGCGGACGACGGCCGTCTCCCCGCGCGCCGTACGCACCTTCAGTACGGGGGCGTTCCCGGGAAGGCGGTCGCCCTCCGTCGCGAGGACCGCGGTGACCTGCCCGGCGACCGGGCTCTGGAGGATGTAACTGCCCTCCGCGTGGGTGAGAACGGCGGGTGCGCCGACGGTGGAGGCGACGGTGCCGGTCACGGCCCAGACGGAGGCGGCGGCCATGGCGAGGACCGTCACGGCCAGCGCGAGCCGGCCCTGCGGGCGGGCGAGGCGCACCGGAAGGTCGAGCTCTTCGGGGGACCGCAGCTTGGCGAGGGCCTGTTGGCGGAACTGCACGGGTCTCTTCTCACCTGTTCGAGAGGCTCACGGCACCCGAGAGTCCCAGAACCGGTGGGGCGGTTCCGGGACTCGGCGGCTTGAAACGCGATCAGAGACCGGCGACCAGACCGGTGACCGGAGCGGTGCTCAGGCCGGTCACACCCTCGACGGTGCCGATGGCCGTGCCCACGACGCCGGAGACCGGGGCAACGCCGTCCACCAGGCCGGTGACGGTGCCGACGGCGTTCAGCGCGAGGCCACCGGAGACGTTGTCGAGGTCGGCGTCGGAGATCTCGGCGGTCTCGACACGGGGGGTGGAGTTCATGATGGAACTTCCCTTCATATGGATATTCACAAGGGGGAGAGCGGCCCCCTCTGGGGGACAGACGACGGCCGCCACCGCGGGGGTGCGGCTCCCGTTCCCGGGAGCTGTGCGACCTCCGCGGTGCAACGGATCAAAGCACGGCCGCGGGGCGCGCTTCCAATCAACCAGGGCTCTCACCTGCGAACTTGTGCCCCATGGGCGGTGAACCGTGCAGGGGCGCACACGCCTCTGCGGCCACTTCTTCACATGCTGCGCGGCATCGATTCACCCCGGCTCTTGCCACCCGCGCGCCGAAGGGGGCAGTCCCGGCCGATCGGCGCGCAGGGGGCGCGCGACTGTGCAGATCCCCGGTCCGCGGTGACCCCGGTGAGCATGGGCTGTGCAGATTCCCTGAATCCGGGATTCCGCCGCCGCTCGTCGACGGAGCGTCGTCGGCCGGTCGCTTTCCGTGCCGGCCGAGAGTGCGGCGTCGTCGGCGGCCGGCCGAGGACCGCGTCCGCGGCTCACTCGCGCGCCTCGGCGTCGGCGTGCAGGAAATGACCCGGTTGTCTCCGCAATCAACGGCTTTGGCGAAGTCAACTTCCGTAATTTGCAATGGCAGTTGAACACCCCGGGTGGCACTCGCGTATCAACCGGCAACCAGGCGCCCCCCTAGTCAGCTGCCGGACGCGGCATCGACCCCGTCCCCAGGAGGTCAAGAGTTGAGTCACAAACGGATACCCAAGCGCAAGGCCGCAATCGCGGTAGGCGGCGTCGCGGCGCTCGGAGCGGCGGCTCTGCTGCTGCCCAACGCCAACGCGTCGCAGTCGAACGGGGACGCCGCCACTCCCAGAACCTTCAAGTCGGGCGACATCTCGGACGTCGCCTCCATGCTGGCCTCCCAACTGGGTGACGCGTTCGCCGGCTCGTACTACGACGCGGCGAACAAGCAGCTCGTCATCAACGTCGTCGGTAACAACAGCAACGTCGTCAACCAGATCGAGCGGGCCGGTGCCGTGGCCCACCAGGTGCAGAACAGCACCGCCGAGCTGCAGGCCGCGGCGAAGACGCTCAAGACCGACGCCACGATCCCGGGCACCTCGTGGTCCGTCGACCCGAAGACCAACGAGATCCGCGTGACCGCGGACTCCACCGTCACGGGCGACAAGTGGAACACGGTGGAGTCGACCGTCAAGAACCTCGGTTCCGGCGTGGCGACCCTCTCGAAGTCGGCCGGCACCCTCAAGACCTTCGTCGACGGCGGCGACGCCATCTTCGGCGGCAACGCGCGCTGTTCGCTCGGCTTCAACGTCACCGCGGGCGACGGCACCCCCGCCTTCCTCACCGCGGGTCACTGCGGTGTCGCCGCCGCCCAGTGGTCGGACGCACAGGGCGGCGCGCCCATCGCGACCGTCGACCAGGCCACCTTCCCCGGCGCCGGCGACTTCTCCCTCGTCAAGTACGACGACCCGGCCACGCAGACGAACAGCGCCGTGAACGTCGGCAACGGGCAGAGCGTCCAGATCAACGCGGCCGTCGAAGCCGCGGTGGGCCAGCAGGTCTTCCGGATGGGCAGCACCACGGGTCTGCACGACGGCAACGTGACCGGTCTCAACGCCACCGTGAACTACCCGGAGGGCACCGTCACGGGCCTCATCCAGACCGATGTCTGCGCCGAGGCGGGTGACAGCGGCGGCTCCCTGTTCACCCAGGACGGCGGTGCGGTCGGCCTGACCTCAGGCGGCAGCGGTGACTGCACGGCCGGCGGCGAGACCTTCTTCCAGCCCGTCACCACCGCCCTGGCGGCGACCGGCCACCGGTGCCGCTTCCTCGGTCACCAGGACACCCTGTACGCCGACACGATCG
>NZ_JBSFZS010000190.1:0-9435 GCF_053600395.1 Streptomyces sp. NPDC005070
CGTCGTTCGCGTCCTGGGTGCGCCAGCCGCCCGTGGCCACCGGACGGTCCCCCTCGTCGTACGCGATCAGATACAGACCGGCCAGGTCGCGGCGGCGCAGGCAGGCCAGGCCCGCCGCCGTCAGGGCCGCCGCGATCGTGATGAGGACGAGGACCGGTGTCCAGGCCATCGTGCCGCCCGGCAGCTTCGGCAGGTGGCCGAAGGGCGAGAGGTCCATGACGGCCTGCGGGATCTTCAGGGCGGGGCCGATCCAGCCGAGGACGAGGGCGAGGCCCGCCGCGGCCCAGGCGCCGGGGGCGACCCGGGGCGAGAGGCCGTACAGCAGGACGGCGAGGCCGCCCAGGGTCCAGACCGCCGGGACCTGGACCAGACAGGCGCCGAGGATCGGGCCGGACTCGGCGCCGTAGCCGAGGGCGAGCCCGAGTCCGCCGAGCAGCATGATGAGGACCGTGCCGCCGAACGCGAGGACGAGGTGTCCGCCGGCCCAGCGCAGCCGGCCGACGGCGGTGGCGAGCAGCGGTTCGGCGCGCTGGGAGGTCTCCTCGCCGTGCAGTCGCAGCACGGAGGCGACGATGTAGAGGGCGGCGACCATGCCCAGCATGTTCACCATGGCGGCGAGGAACGCGTCGGTGATCCCGGCCTGCCCGCCCATCCGCTCGATGATCTCGCGGGTCTTGGCGTTCTCGCCGACCAGGTCCGCGGCCCCCTTCGTGATGCCGCCGAACGCGGCGCCCGCCGCGAGGAAGCCGAGGCTCCAGCCGAGCACCGCGCCGCGCTGCAGCCGCCAGGCCAGCGCCCCGGCCGTGCCGAGACGGCCGGTCGCGGGTCCCGGCCGGGTGGGCAGGAAGCTCATGCCCACATCACGCCGCCCGGCGAGCGCGTAGGCGGCGGCGCCCTGCGCGGCGACGGCCGCGGCGAACAGCGGCAGGACCCACCAGCGTTCGTCCGCGAAGGCGCGGACGTTCTCCAGCCAGCCCAGCGGTGAGATCCAGGTCAGCACCGACGAGCCGTCGTCGGTCGCGGAGTCGCCCGCCGCCCTGAGGACGAAGGCGGCGCCGATCAGCCCGCCCGTCAGTCCCTTGGCGAGCCGCCCGCTCTCCGTGAGCTGGGCGAGGATCGCGGCCATGGTCGCGAAGACCATCCCGGTCGCGCCGATCGCGAGCCCCAGTGCCAGGGCCCCGGCGGCGCCCTGTCCGGCGAGGCCGACCGCGACGAGGAGGGCGAGGACGCCGTTGGCGACGAGCGCCGCTAGCAGGGCGGCGGTCAGCGGGGCCCGGCGGCCGACCATCGCGGCGGAGACGAGTTCCTGACGCCCGCTCTCCTCCTCGTCCCGGGTGTGCCGTACGACGACGACCAGGCTCATGACGGCGGCGAGGACCCCGGCGTAGACGCCGATGCGCCAGGCGGTGAGTCCGCCGAGCGAGTCGCCGAGCACCGGTCCGTAGGTGGCGCGCAGGGAGTTGTTGGCGAGCATCTGCTGTGCCAGGGAGGCGCGTTCGGCCGGGGTGCTGTAGACGCTCTCCAGCGAGGCCGGCAGGGACAGCACCATCAGCGCGGTCACGCCGATCCACAGCGGCATCACCACGCGGTCGCGGCGCAGCGCGAAGCGCAGCAGGGTTCCGGTGCCGGCCAGGGGGCGGGAGCCGCCGGCCCGTGCGGTGAAGGGGCCCGCGGTCGTGGCGGTCATCGGGCCACCGCCCCTTCGGTTCCGTCCGTCCGCGCGTCGTCCTGGTAGTGCCGCAGGAACAGTTCCTCCAGGGTCGGCGGAGTCGAGGTCAGGGACCGTACGCCGGAGTCGGTCAGCGAGCGCAGGACGGTGTTCAGCCGGTCGCTGTCGGCCTGGAACCGGACCTGGTACCCGGACCCGTCGTGCCGGACCCCGGTGTCCTGGACGTCGAGCTCGTGGACTCCGGGCAGTCCGGCCAGTCCGTTCGGCGGGCCGGTGAGTTCGGCGGTGACGCTGGTGCGGGTGAGGTGGCGCAGGTCGGTGAGGGAGCCGCTCTCGACGGTCCGGCCCGCGCGGATGATGCTGACGCGGTCGCAGAGTTCCTCGACCTCGCTCAGGATGTGCGAGGACAGCAGGATCGTGCGGCCGCGGTCGCGTTCCTCCCGGACGCACTGCTGGAAGACCTCTTCCATCAGCGGGTCGAGGCCCGAGGTCGGCTCGTCCAGGATGAGCACGTCGACGTCCGAGGCGAAGGCGGCGACGAGGGCGACCTTCTGACGGTTGCCCTTCGAGTAGGTGCGCCCCTTCTTGGTGGGGTCGAGTTCGAAGCGCTCGATCAGTTCGGCGCGCCGCGCCGGGTCGAGGCCGCCGGTCCGTCCGCCGCCCTGTCCGCCGCGCCGGGAACGGCCTCCGTCGTGCAGCCGCCCGTAGAGGTCGATGACCTCGCCGCCGGAGAGGTTGCGCCACAGGGTGACGTCGCCGGGGACGTAGGCGACCCGGCGGTGCAGTTCGACCGCGTCCGCCCAGGGGTCCCTGTCCAGCATGCGCGCCGTGCCCGCGTCGGCGCGCAGCAGGCCGAGCAGGACCCGGATGGTGGTGGACTTCCCGGAGCCGTTGGGGCCGAGGAAGCCGTGCACTTCACCGGTCTCGACCTCCAGGTCCAGACCGTCCAGTGCGTGCGTCGTGCCGAACGCCTTGTGCAGTCCGGCGACGCTGATTGCCTTCGTCATGGCCCGAACGTACGCTTCTTTCAGAAATTTGTGAAGTTAAGGAAACGTATAAATCCTGGATACACTCGACCGCGACGCGTGAGACAGGGGAGATGATCGGGAGATGGCGGAACCGAGTGCGGCGGAGCGGGACCCGGAGGCGGTCTCACAGTTCGTCGAGGGCTTCGCGGCCCAGCTCGTCGAGGCCGGGATGCAGCGGATGCCCGCCCGCGTCTTCGCCGCGCTGCTGGCCTCCGACTCCGGCGCCATGACCTCCGCCGAACTCGGCGAACAGCTCCAGGTCAGCCCCGCCGCCGTCTCCGGCGCGGTGCGCTACCTCGCGCAGCAGCACATGGTCTCGCGCGAGCGCGAACCCGGCTCGCGGCGCGAGCGGTACCGCGTGCACAGCAACCAGTGGTACGAGGCGCTGACCAACCGTGACGCGGTGCTCAAGCGCTGGGAACTGGCCCTGCGGGCCGGTGTCGACTCCCTCGGTTCCACGACCCCCGCCGGGCGGCGGCTCTCCGAGACCCTCGCGTTCTTCGAGTTCATCGACGGTGAGGTCGCCGCGATGATGGAACGCTGGCGCGCGCACCGCGAGACGCTGTTCGGCCAGGGCGGCTGACGAGGGGGAACGGCCTCGCTTCAGGGTGCCGCCGGCAGGGTCAGGCCCCAGGCCGACTCCCGTACCGTCCAGGTCCGGGTCCGGACCGGGCCGCTCACCACGGAGTCCGCGCCGTAGCGGAAGTCCGCGCCGGAGACGGTGAACTTGTGGCCCATCAGCCGCAGGGGCGAGGACCCGGCCCCCACGGACACCGCGCGCACCTCGATCTCGGCGCCGGTCCCCGAGCCCCCCGGCGTCACGGACACGGCTTCCACGGGCTGGTCCAGGTCCACCACGCACACCCCGTCGACCTCGATCCGCAGCCGGGAGGGCCCCGCCGTGGACACGGAGCCGAGCCGGGACGGCCGCGAGGCGAAGGTCCGTACGAGGGACTGGCAGGTGCGCAGCCACGGATGCCCGCCGGCTTCCTCCCCGGGTGCTCCAGCGGGCACGGGAGCCAGGGGCCGGGAGGGCGGCGAGGGGATGCGCAGCGCGCCGAGCACCACGCCGTCGCTGTCGTCCACGAGCAGATCGAGCCGCCGTTCGGCCCCGTCGAGGACCGCCCTGGCCGCCGCCACGGCACCCATCGGCACCCCGAGCGAACGGGACAGCGACAGCGCGCCGCCCACGGGCACGAAGGACAGCGCGCACGCGGCGAGTTCCCGCCGCCGGTGCAACAGCGACACCGCCCGCAGCAGGGCACCGTCGTCACCGATGACGACGGGTCGGCGCGCGCCCCGGCGGAGTAGCGCCCGAGCGAATTCCTCGGGCCCTTCCGGGAGGCACACCTTCGTCGCCGCACCCGCGCTGAGCACGTCTTTCGCGATCCGGACGGACTCGCCGTCGGTTCGTCGGGCGACCGGGTCGATGACCACCAGGAGCTGGTCGGAAGCCGCCACCTCGGTCCTGCCTCGCTTCCTCGGGTAACATCTTTCTGCAAGAGCCCCTTGCGCCTTTGCGCCAGGGGCTTCGTCTATTCCGGGGCATCCGGTCCGACGGTCGCGGCCCATGGTGGTCGCGGTGTGCGCAGCCGTAGCCACGGTCGCGTACGTCCCCGACCTTGGACATGCCCCGCCCGGAAGGGGTGTACGCCTGTGCCCGCACTTGTGCTGCTCGGTGCTCAGTGGGGTGACGAAGGCAAGGGAAAGGCCACCGATCTGCTCGGTGGATCCGTGGACTATGTGGTTCGCTACCAGGGCGGTAACAACGCCGGCCATACGGTAGTCGTGGGCGACCAGAAGTACGCCCTCCACCTCCTCCCTTCCGGAATCCTCACGCCGGAGTGCACTCCGGTGATCGGCAACGGAGTCGTCGTCGACCCGTCCGTCCTGTTCTCCGAGCTGAACGGACTGAACGAGCGCGGCGTCGACACCTCCAAGCTGCTGATCAGCGGAAACGCTCACATCATCACGCCTTACAACGTCACTGTCGACAAGGTGACGGAACGCTTCCTCGGAAAGCGGAAGATCGGCACCACCGGGCGCGGCATCGGCCCGACGTACGCGGACAAGATCAACCGCGTGGGCATCCGCATCCAGGACCTCTACGACGAGTCGATCCTCACCCAGAAGGTCGAAGCGGCGCTGGAGGTCAAGAACCAGCTCCTCACCAAGCTCTACAACCGCCGCGCCATCGAGGCGAGCCAGGTTGTCGAGGAGCTGCTGGGCTACGCGAACCGGCTCAAGCCGTACGTCGCGGACACCGTCCTGATCCTCAACCAGGCGCTGGAGCAGGACAAGGTCGTGCTCTTCGAGGGCGGCCAGGGCACGCTCCTGGACATCGACCACGGCACGTATCCGTTCGTGACTTCGTCGAACCCGACCGCGGGCGGCGCCTGCACGGGCGCCGGTGTCGGCCCGACCAAGATCAGCCGGGTCATCGGCATCCTCAAGGCGTACACGACCCGGGTCGGCTCGGGTCCGTTCCCGACCGAGCTGTTCGACGCGGACGGCGAGGCGCTGCGGCGCATCGGCCACGAGCGTGGCGTGACGACCGGCCGTGACCGGCGCTGCGGCTGGTTCGACGCGGTCATCGCCCGCTACGCGACCCGTGTGAACGGTCTGACCGACTTCTTCCTCACCAAGCTGGACGTCCTGACCGGCTGGGAGGAGATCCCGGTCTGCGTGGCGTACGAGATCGACGGCAAGCGCGTCGAGGAACTCCCGTATTCCCAGACCGACTTCCACCACGCGAAGCCGATCTACGAGACCCTCCCCGGCTGGTCGGAGGACATCACCAAGGCGAAGACCTTCGGTGACCTCCCGAAGAACGCGCAGGCCTACGTGAAGGCGCTGGAGGAGATGTCGGGCGCCCCGATCTCCGCGATCGGCGTCGGACCGGGCCGCACCGAGACGATCGAGATCAACTCGTTCATCTAGCGCGGAGCGGTGTCCGGGCCAGGTCCCGGAGCGGTTGATTCCACGAGTACGCCCCCGGCCGACATCCGGGGGCGTACCCGTACCCGTGGGGCCGGCCTCAGCGCGCGGTCGGCTTCCACAGGTGGTCGGCGGTGCCGTTGTCGGTCCACTGGAGGACCTGGGCGCCGGTGGAGGTGCTCATGCCGTTCACGCCGAGCAGTAGTCCGCTGTTGTAGTTGGCGATCTTGTAGTAGCCGTCACCGGCGGGGATCAACTGCCAGAGGTGGTCCGCGGTGCCGTTGTCGCCCCAGATCAGCGCCGTCCCGCCGTCCGCCGTGCCCGCGTCGGTGATGCCGAGCAGCAGGCCGCTCGCCTTGTTGGCGATCTTGTAGAGGCCGGAGCCGGCGGCGGAGAGGGTCCACGACTGGCCGCCGCCGGTCGAGGACGTGGCCTGGACGACCGCGGTGCCCTGGGCCGTGCCCGCGTTCCGGGTGTCCAGGGCGAGGCTGCTGTTCTTGTTGGTGATCTGGTAGGTCCCGGCGAGCGAGGTGGAGGTGCCGCTCGGGGTGAGGACCAGGTGGTAGCCGTCCGAGGCGTTCATGGCCACGGGGACGGTGACCGACCCGTTCGCGACCGTGTAGTCGGCCTCCGAGATCGTGTACGGGGCCGCCACCGCCGTGGTGCGGCCCTTGGAGGGGGTGTACTCCAGCTTGGCGTGCACCGTCGCGCCGAACGCGGACAGCGAGCCGAGTCCCTTGACCGTGACCGCCGTCGAGCCCGTGCCGCCGCCGAAGACGACGCTGATCTGCCGGCCGTCCCCGGTGCGGGACGCGGCGCCGTCGATGCCCGTCTGGGCCGGGGGCGTGGTCGGGACCATGCTGCCCGACATGTCGCCGTACCACTTGTAGAGCCAGTACGAGCCGTTGGGCGATCCGCCGGTGTCGGTCAGGGTGTCGCCGAGGGTGCCGTAGTGGTTCCAGAAGGCGAGCTCGGCGTCATGGACACCCGCCCGCTCGAACTTGGCGACGTACCCGACGAGCGGACCCGGCACTCCGACCTCGGCCGTCGTCCCGTACTCCTCGATGGAGATCGGCCGCGCGCTGATGCCGAGACCGCTCTCCAGGGCGCGGTACGCCGCGACGTGCGCCGCGATGTCCTTGGAGCCCTGGAGTTCGTGCCAGGCGACGATGTCGGGCACGGTGCCGGCGGCCTTGGCGGCGGTCAGGAACGTGCTCATCCAGCTCTGGTTCCACGCCGAGTGGCTGGGACCCTGGATCGGCGTGGTGGTGTCCTTGGCGCGGACCTCCTTGTAGGTGCGCGTCCAACCCGCCTCGAACGTCCCGGCGTTCGTGGTGTCCCAGGTCCAGTCGGGTTCGTTCCACAGCTCGTAGGCCTGGATGTTGGTGGCGGAGGAGGACTTCACCGACGCGATCTGGGTGTCCACCGCGGAGAGCCAGTCGCTCCAGCTCACCCACTTGTAGGGGAAGTCCGGATACCAGTCGGGCATCCGGACGACGACCCCGGCGCCGGCCCGCGCGGCCTTGGACGCCACGGTCAGCGCGTCGCCCCCGGGCGCGGGTTCGCCGTTGGGGAGCTGGGATCCGCCCGGCGCCATCTGCACGAAGGTGTTCGGCTTGAGCGGGGAGACCAGGCGGTCGGCCGGAGTGCTCGCGTCGGCGAGGCCGTACAGACCGCCGCTCGCCACATGGGTGACGGAGCGCAGGGTCTGGTCGGCGTTCACGACCAGGGTCGTGGCCGCGGTGGGGGCGGCCTGGGCGGGAGGTGCGGTGAGCAGGGCGGTGGTGGCCAGGACGGTGGTGGCGAGGGCGGTGGCGCCGAGGGTCGCGAGGGCGCGGGTGCGGGGGCGGTGCCGGCTTTTGGTACGGGCTAAGCGTTTCGTGCGGCTCATGGTGGAGCCTCCTGAAGGTGGGGAGCGGGGAACGCCTGCTCAGTCCTTCACCGCGCCCGCGGTCACGCCCGCGGCCACATAGCGTTGTGCCAGGACGAGCAGGACAGTGGCGGGGACCGACGCGACCACGGCGGTGGCCATGATCGCGTTCCATTCCTGGTTGTTGTTGCCGATGTAGTGGTAGATGCCGAGGGTGATGGGGCGCATGTCGCCGCCGCCGTCGAGGGTGTTGGCGAAGACGAAGTCGGACCACGCCCACAGGAAGGCGAAGAGCGAGACCGTGACGATCGCGTTGCGGCTCACCGGCAGGACGACGGAGCGGAAGATCCGCCAGGTGCCCGCGCCGTCGATGCGGGCCGCGGAGAGGAGTTCGCCGGGGATGCCCGCCATGAAGGCGGCGAAGATCATGACGCCGAACGGTACGGAGATGGTGGAGTCCGCGACGATCAGACCCCACCAGGAGTTGAGCAGCCCGAGGTCGAGGAAGAACCCGTAGAAGCCCATCGCCATGACGATCCCCGGGATCATCTGGGCGACCAGCAGCGCCAGTCCGAGGGGGCCGGCGCCGGGCGGGCGCAGCCTGGCGAGGGAGTAGCCCGCCGGGGCGGCGAGGGCCAGCGTGAGGACGACGGTGCCGAGGCCGATGAGCAGACTGGTGCCCAGGTAGGGCAACTGGTCGTTCAGGACGGCCCGGTAGCCCTCGAAGGTGGGGTGCAGCGGGAACAGGTCGGGCGGGCTCTTGCGCATGTTCCGCTGCGGGGTGAGGGACACGTTCAGCATCCAGTACACCGGGAAGAGCATGAGCGCCGTGAGGGCGACTCCGATCACGGTGTGACGGCGTCCGGTCGTACGGGACTTCATGCCTCCTGCCTCCTCTGGACGTGGATGTGCAGCAGCCCGAAGGCGAGGGCGATGACGATGAGGATGTTGCCGACGGCGGCGCCGGGGCCGAACTTGGGCAGCAGGGTGCCGAATCCGAGCTGGTAGGACCAGGTCGCCAGGGTGGAGGAGGCGTTGCCGGGGCCGCCCTTCGTCATGATCCAGATCAGGTCGAAGACCTTGAGGGTGTAGACGAGGCCGAGCAGCAGCGTGATCGCCGAGACCGGGCGCAGCAGTGGGAACGTGACGCGGCGGAACTGCTGCCAGGTGCCCGCCCCGTCCAGGGCGGCGGCCTCGTACAGCTCGGCGGGGATGCTCTGGAGGCCGCTGTACAGGATGACCAGGTTGAAGGGGATGCCGATCCAGATGTTGGCGACGACGACCGAGGTCAGCGCCCAGTGCGGTGAGGTGAGCCAGCCGACGGGGTCGACCCCGACCAGGTGCAGGGCGTAATTCACCACGCCGGACTCGCTGTTGAACATCCAGGACCAGGTCGACGCCGACACGATCAGCGGCAGCAGCCAGGGGATCAGGAACAGGGCCCGGAGCGTGGGGGCGAGGGGGAACCGGCGGTTGAAGAAGACGGCGAGGGCGAGTCCTGCGGCGTACTGCACGGCTATGGAGGCGAACGTGAAGATCATGGTGTGCCGCAGCGCCGGGGCGAAGGACGGGTCGTCCAGGACCGTGCGGAAGTTGCCCCAGCCGGTGAAGGGGGCGTCGCCCGCGACGAAGGACCTCACCGTGTAGTCGCGCAGGCTCAGGTCGAGGTTGCGGTAGAGGGGGTAGGCGTAGAAGGCGGCGAGGTATGCGGCCAGCGGAGCCAGGAAGGCGAGCGCGGTCAGCCGGCTTCGGTGGTGGTGGGTGAGCATGCGGAGGCCTCTGCGGTTTGCCGGGTGCGGTGCGGTGCGGTGCCGTGCGGGTCCGGTTCCGGGTTCAGCTCCGGTGGGTGGGTCGGGGCCGTGCCGGTGCATCAGCCCGTCGCCGTTGGGTGAGAGGTGGGCGTCGGTGGCGACGGGCATCGATGTACCGGC
>NZ_JBSFZS010000191.1:0-9416 GCF_053600395.1 Streptomyces sp. NPDC005070
CGGTGTCAGCCTGCGGAGCGCGGGTAAGACCGGGACTCGTCCCGGCGCAGCGCGATGAAACAGGAACCCACCCGAAGCCGCGCCCGACAACAGCGCGGCAGGCGGGAATCGCCCTCCTTTAGGCGGGCGAGGATGTCAATCCGCCCAGGCGCGCTCCAGCTCGGTGCGGAAGGTGGCGGGCTTGCGCCCTGTCAGCTCGGCCAGCGTCGAGTCGACAGGGGTGAACTCTCCATTCCGCGCCGCGGCGAAGATGCTCAGCA
Source organism: Streptomyces sp. NPDC005070 (assembly GCF_053600395.1). NCBI lineage: Bacteria > Bacillati > Actinomycetota > Actinomycetes > Kitasatosporales > Streptomycetaceae > Streptomyces > Streptomyces sp. NPDC005070. The sequence continues at coordinate 261 of NZ_JBSFZS010000191.1, forward strand.
TCAGGTCGGCGATCGGGGCCGGGGTGCCGTGCGCCACGATCTGCTCGTGGAAGGCGTCGTCGGGGATGACGGTGCGGGTGAAGGGCCGTCCGGTGGCTCGGGTCGCGATCTCCGCGACGTCGCCGAAGTCGAGTGCCGCCGAGGCGGTGAGCGGCGGAGTGGCCCCCTCGAAGCGCGTGCCGTCGACGAGGATCGCGGCAGCGGCCTCGGCGAGGTCGTCGTGGCCGGTCCAGGCCACGGGGCCGTCGGCGGGGAGGGCGATGTCGCCGGTGTGACGGGCGGACTCCAGGAACTGCAAGGCGCTGGAGCCGTAGAAGCCGTTGCGCAGCGCGGTCCACGGCAGGCCGGTGGCACGCAGCATGTCCTCGGTCTGGGCGTGGTCACGGCACGCCTGGAAGCGGGAGTCGTGGGCGGCGCCCATCTGGCTGGTGTAGAGGATGCGGCCGACGCCGGCCTTCACGGCGGCGTCGACGGCGGCACGGTGGCCGGTGACGCACTCCGCACCCGTGCGGTCGAGGGAGACGAGGAGCAGCTGCTCGGCCCCCTCGAAGGCGTGCGCGAGCGAGGCGGGGTCGTCGAAGCTGCCCTGCCGGACGCGGACGCCGCGGTCGGCGAGGTCCTGGGCCTTGCGGGGGTCGCGGACGCTGACGCCGACGCGGTCGGCGGGGACACGTTCCAGGAGGCGTTCGACGGTGCGGTGGCCGAGCTTTCCGGTGGCTCCGGTCACGATGATCATTGAGTTCTCCCAGCGGTGGTTCCAGTGGAATCGTTTCAACAGTAACACTGGTACTTCCGGTGGAATCAAGTTCTCGATATCATCGGTTCATGGTTGGACGAGACTCGCCCGACAGCCCTCGTCGCCGCATCGTCGAGGCGGCCGTCGAGCTGCTGGAGAAGGGCGGCCCTGACGCGATGAGCACCCGCGCGGTCGCCGCCGCGGCAGGGATGCAGCCGCCGGCGATCTATCGCCTCTTCGGCGACAAGGAGGGGCTGCTGGAGGCGGTCGCCGAGCACGGCTATGGGCAGTTCCTGGAGAGCAAGCGTGCGCGGCTCGACCTCGCCCCCGAGAACCCGGTGGAGGAGCTGCGCAGCGGCTGGGACCTGGTCGTGGAGTTCGGGGTCTCGCGCCCCGAGTTGTTCGCGGTCATGAACAGGGCCGGCGGTCGGGGCGTGGCCACGGCCCATCGTGCGGGCCTGGAGATCCTCTACGGCCGGGTGCGCCGACTGGCGGCCGGGGGGTGGCTGCGGGTCGACGAGGAGCTGGCCGCCCAGATCATCCAGGCCACCGGGCAAGGCGCGGTCATCACCTGGCACTCCACTCCCGCGGAACGCCGCACTCCAGAGCTCCTGACCGTCCTCCGCGAGGCCATGGTCGCCGCCATCACCCGCGTCGAACCGACGGTCCCCGCCACGGAGACCGGCCCTGCCGCGGCCGCCCGCGCGCTGCGCGCGGCTCTCCCCGACGACGCCGATGTCCTGAGCGACGCCGAACAGCACCTGCTGCGCGAGTGGCTAACGCGCCTGGCATCGGACGGTGGCACTCGGCGAGCCTGATCGTGCGTCAGGCGCCCTCGCGCAGGTCAGCCCTCCCGGGGAGATCGTTCGATGAAACGGCGAGGAGGTGGCACAGCACGAGGCCGCGGCCGTCGGACCGGTGTGTCAGTGGGTAGCCGGGGCGGCGGCGTATTCCTCGTCGGTGACGGGGGTCAGCCAGTGCACGACGTCGTGGTCGGCGTCGGCTTCGTTGATGGCCAGGTGGACCATCAGCCGGTTCGGCGCGGCGCCGTGCCAGTGTTCTTCGTCGGCTTCGAACAGGACACGGTCACCGGGCCGGATGACTTCGACCGGTCCGCCGCGCCGCTGGCACAGCCCGATGCCTTCGGTGACGAAGACGGTCTGGCTCAGGGGGTGGCGGTGCCAGTGGGTGCGGGCGCCAGGCATGAAGTGCACCAGGTTGGCGCTGACGCGCGAGGGATCGGGCGCGGAGGCGACGGCGTCGATGTAGACGTCGCCGGTGAACCAGTCGGCCGGACCCTTGACGGTGTCGATCGAGCTTCGGGTGATCTGCATGGTCATTCCACTTCGGTGAGAGCGATGCGTGAGGTGCGGGGCGGTGCCGGCGCGTTCGTCCAGGTCAGGGCTTGAGAAGGGCCTTGACGGCGCGGCGTTCGTCCATGGCCTTGTAGCCTTCGGCGACCTGCTCCAGGGGGAGGGTGAGGTCGAAGACCTTGCCGGGGTCGATGCTCCCGGTCAGAACGCGGTCGATGAGGTCGGGCAGGTAGCGGCGTACGGGGGCGGGGCCTCCGCGCAGGCCGACATGGGAGAAGAAGAGTTCCTGTCCGTCCACGGCGACGTCGTGAGGGACGCCGACAAAGCCGACGTTGCCGCCCGGTCGGGCCGAGTGCAGCGCCTGCCGCATGGCCTGGGCGGTGCCCACACACTCCAGCACCGAGTCGGCGCCGATCCCGCCGGTCAGCTCCTTGATCCGGGCCACGCCGTCCTCGCCGCGCTCAGGGACGATGTCGGTGGCACCGAACTCCAGGGCGAGCTTCTGCCGCGATGCGTGCCGTGACATGGCGATGATCCGCTCCGCGCCCAGCTCCTTCGCGGCGATCACCGCGCACAGTCCGACCGCGCCGTCGCCGACGACGACGGCGGTGGAGCCAGGCTTGACCTCGGCGGCGTCAGCGGCCCACCAGCCGGTCCCCATGACGTCGGAAACAGCCAGCAGCCCGGGCCAGAACTCCTCGCCCGGCACCTCGTCGGTGGCGACGAGGGTGCCCTCGGCGTTGGGGATGCGCACGTACTCGGCCTGGCACGTGGACATGAACTCCCGGTTCAGGCAGTTCGACTGGAAGCCGTTCCGGCAGTTCGCGCAGGTGTTGTCCGAGGTCGCGAACGAGCCGACGACGAACTGGCCCTGCTTCACCGACGTGACGTCGGATCCGACCTCCGCCACGAAACCGACGTACTCGTGCCCCATGGGATGGGCGCGCTCGGTCGGCTCCGCCCCGCGGTAGGGCCATAGGTCCGAGCCGCACACACAGGTCACGGCCGTCCGGATCACCGCGTCGGTCGGCTTGAGGATCTTCGCGTCGTCGAGGGTCTCGAAGCGCACGTCACCAGGGGCGTGGATCACTGCTCCGCGCATGAGAAGAGGTTCCTTACGTACTGAGGCCGGGCCACGGGCCCGCGTGCAGAGGTGCGGGCCCCTCCGGAAGGGCGGGTACCCACGTCTTCCAGAAGACCGCGCTTCGCGACGCGCAGCGAGTCACTGCCGAGGGGTGTATCGGCAGTACATCGCTCCGCCGGCGCGAGGGCCTTACCGTCGAGGCATGGACAACCGTCACGAGGTCCGCGAGTTTCTGACCTCGCGGCGCGCCAAGATCAGCCCCGAGCAGGCCGGACTGCCCACAGGGTCCCGACGTCGCGTGCCGGGGTTGCGCCGCAGCGAGGTCGCGGCGCTCGCCGACATGAGCGTGGAGTACTACGCCAAGCTCGAGCGCGGCAGCCTCGCCGGTGTCTCCCCGGCCGTTCTGGAGGCGGTCGCCCGGGTGCTGCGACTGGACGACGCCGAGCGCGCCCACCTGCTGAATCTGGCACAGGCGGCCGACGGCTCCGACGCGCTCACCCGCCCCGGACGGCGCACCAAGGGGCCTCGGAGGGTTCACCACACCCTGCAGTGGACGCTGGACGCCATCACCGCGGGCCCGGCGTTCGTACGCAACGGCCGCATGGACGTCCTCGCGACGAACCCCCTCGCCCGCGCCTTCTACCGCGACATCTACGCCACCCCCGGCAACCAGGCGAACCTCGCGCGCTTCCAGTTCCTCGACCCCGCCTCCCGGCGCTTCTACCCGGACTGGGACCGGTTCGCCGACATAGCCGTCGCCATCCTGCGCACCGAGGCCGGCCGCAACCCCTACGACAAGGACCTGCACGACCTCGTCGGTGAACTCTCCACCCGTAGCGAGGAGTTCCGTACCCGTTGGGGCACACACGACGTCCGCCACCACGGCACCGGAACCAAGCGCTTCCACCACGAGATCGTCGGCGAGCTCACGCTCGCCTTCGAGGGACTGGAACTCGCCGCCGAGCCCGGCCTCACCCTGACCATCTACGCCGCCGAGCCGGCCTCGGCATCCGAGGATCGCCTGCGCCTGCTGGCCTCATGGGCCGCCACGCACGAGACCCCGGCGCCCACACATCAGCAACCCACGACGAACTGAGAGGGGTGTAATCGCGTGAGTCGCATCCTGGTGACAGGCTCGGCGGACGGGCTGGGGCGCGCCGCGTCGGACGCGCTGCTGTCCGCCGGCCACGACGTCGTGGTGCACGCGCGTAACGAGCAGCGCGCGGCAGCCGTGCGGGAACTGGTCGGCCGCGGGGCGGGCCTGGTCCTGGGCGATCTCACGGATCGTGACGCGGTGCGGCGCATCGCCGCCGAACTCGACGACACCGCACCGTTCGACGCCGTGATCCACAACGCCGGCGTATGGAGCGGGCCCGCCGTCATGCCGGTCAACGTCATCGCCCCGTATCTGCTCACGGCCCTGCTGCGCGGGCCGCGTCGGCTCGTGTACCTGAGCAGCGGCTCGCACTACGAGGGGCGCGCCTCCACTGACAGGATCGACTGGCGGGGCGACGGGCCCGGCTCGTACGCGGACAGCAAGCTGTTCGTGACGGCGCTCGCGGCCGCCGTGGCCCGGCTGCGCCCGGAAGGGCCGAGCAACGCCGTGGACCCGGGCTGGGTGCCCACCAAGATGGGTGGCCCTGGCGCGCCCGACGATCTCGAGCTCGGGCACCGCACGCAGGCGTGGCTGGCCTCCAGTGACGATCCGCGGGCCCTGACCACCGGCGGCTACTGGTACCACCAGCAGCGGCAGCGGCCGCACCCTGCCGTGCACGACCAGGGCTTCCAGGACCGCCTGTTGCACACCCTGGGCGAAGAAACCGGGACCGCCCTCGCCTGACCGGGCGGCCCGCCGCATTGCACCTGGAGCCCCTTGAAGGTCCGGTCTTGGTCAAGGGGACGAGGCGTCATCCCGCCGTCCGTTGATCGCGGCGGCGAGCGCAAGGAGCGCTTCGACCTTCTTGAGGGCGTTTCCCCTCCGTCGGCGGCACCACCTGCCGGAACATCACCCATCACTCGTCCGGCACCAACCGGGTCAGACCGTCGGGACCGAGCCCACGGAGTCGTTCTGGACGTCGCGCCGGGACAGGGCGAGGTAGCCGACGAAGCCGACGATGGCGACGGTCCAGGAAGCGGTGACCGGGCCGAGGCCGAGCCCCAGACCGCCGCGCGCGTGGCCGAGCGCCATCCAGTCGGCGACCGACGCCCCGAGCGGGCGTGTGATGACGTACGCGGTCCAGAAGGCGGCGACCGCGTTCAGGGAACCCCAGCGGTGGGCGACGGCCGGCACCGCGATGGCGACGGCGTACAGGACGGCCGAGCCCAGGTAGCCGAGGCCGACCGTGGCCGAGAGGTCCCCGGCCGCCGTGCCGAGCGCGAAGGTGGCGAGCACGGCCGCCCAGTAGAAGACCTCGCGGCGACGGGTGCGGACGCTGTGGATCGAGAGCGTGCGCTCACTCGCGTACCAGACGGCGAAGACAGCGCCCAGCGCGACCAGGAAAAGCGGCGTGGAGATCGTGTACGGAACACCGAGACCGACATGGAGCACATCCGCGGCCATCGTGCCGAACACGCTGACCATGACCACCGCGGTCCAGTAGATCCAGGCCACGTAGCGCCGAACGGCGAACTGGAGCGCCAGCGAGGCCGCGAGAGCCAGCCCGCCGAGCCCCACCGCGGGCACGGGCCCGAGCCGCTGGGCCAGGAAGTCGGAGGCGGTCTCACCCATTCCGGTGGTCAGCACCTTGATCACCCAGAAGTACAACGTGACTTCCGGGACCTTGCTCGCCAGGACGGCGGCGGGCGGGACGGCTGGGGCGTGGCGGGTGAGGTGCTCGGTGCTCATGCGCGGCACCATGACACGCCCGGACCCCCGCGCCACAGAGGGCTTTGCCATGGCTTGGACGCTTCTGGGGGAGGACTTGCCAGGAGTCACGACGAGCCTGAACACAACCTGAACAGCACGGCGGAATGCCTGGTCAGCCCCATGATCCCGGTGATACGAAAGGGGGTCGCGGCGGGCCGGCCGCGCTGGGGCGCGGCTCGTCCGTCACGCTCCCCCCACCAGCACGACCTCCAGGGTGCGCGGCCCGTGCACCCCCTCCACCCGGTCCAGTTCGATGTCGCTGGTGGCGGACGGGCCGGAGATCCAGGTCGACGGGCGTGCCGGGTCGAGGCGTTCCATGGCCTGGGGGACCGACGCCACCACCTGCCCGGGTACCCGGACGACACAGATGTGGTGGTCCGGGATCAGGGTGATCCGGCGGCGGCCCTGGTCCGGACCCCCGTCGAGGACGATCGTGCCGGTCTCGGCGACGGCTAGGGCGCAACCGGTCACCACGCTCTCCACCTCGTCGAGTTCACGGGGCGTGTTCACGGCACGGTCGTGGACCCGAACGGGATCCGCCGCCGACATCCACGCGGGCGGGAGCCCGGGCGGCACGAGCACGTGCCGGGATCCGCGTGCTGCGAGCAACCGTGCGACGACGTACGGCAGTTCGTCCTCGGTGGCGCGGTGCACGATCGCCCGGTAGTCCGCCAGGTTCTCCGCGAGCAGGTCCACCGTCTCCGCGGCACTCCGCGCACCGTGTTCCCGCAGATAACTCCGGCCGACCGCCCGCTCGTACCGGGCGTCTCTCCCGGGCCGTTCGGGCGCCGGGGGAGTGTCGTCCCGGGGCACGTCCGCGAGGGCCCGCCGCACCCGGCCGAGGACCAGATCCCTGCTGCTCACTTCGTCATGTCCTTTCCACCCCGTGTACGTTGCCACCACGCGCGGAACGACTCCGCCGGAACCGTGGGCAGTTCACGGGTCCCGCTCCACGCCCTGCCGGGGCCCGGCAGGGTCCGCGGATGGAAGCGCCGGGTCCCCGACGCCAGCCGCTGTCCGGTGCGCAGGGCGCCGGGACGGCCGAACGCCCAGCTCGCCGCGCGCATCGCCGCCCGCTCGGCGGCGTGTCCCCTGGCCGGCTTCAGTACGACCGTGTTGCCGTCCCGGGTCGCGCGCCCGCCCTGAGCGATCCTCTCCCGCAGATGGACGAGGACTTCGGGGATGTCGATCGCGACCGGACAGACCTCGAAGCAGGCGCCGCACAACGACGAGGCGTACGGCAGGGAGGCGTCGATCTCGCTGGCGGTGCCCCGGAGTTGGGGGCTGAGGATCGCGCCGATCGGGCCCGGGTAGACCGAGCCGTAGGCGTGGCCGCCCGCCCGCTCGTACACCGGGCAGACGTTGAGACACGCCGAGCAGCGGATGCAGCGCAGCGCCTGGCGTCCGACCTCGTCGGCGAGCGTGTCCGTGCGGCCGTTGTCCAGCAGGACCAGATGGAACGTCCGGGGGCCGTCCCCGTCCGTGGTGCCCGTCCACATCGAGGTGTACGGGTTCATGCGCTCGGCCGTCGAGGAGCGCGGCAGGGTCTGCAGGAACACCTCCAGGTCCCGCCAGGTCGGGACGATCTTCTCGATGCCGACGACCGAGATCAGGGTCTCGGGGAGCGTCAGACACATCCGCCCGTTGCCCTCGGACTCGACGACCACGAGCGTGCCGGTCTCGGCGACCATGAAGTTGGCGCCGGAGATACCGACCTTGGCGCGCAGGAACTTCTCGCGCAGATGCAGGCGCGCCGCCTCGGCCAGTTCCGCGGGCGTGTCGGTGAGCCCCTCGGGCGCGGGCCGGCCCCAGGCGCCCATCTCGCGGGCGAAGATGTCACGGATCTCGCCGCGGTTGCGGTGGATGGCCGGGACGAGGATGTGCGAGGGCCTGTCCTTGCCCAACTGCACGATGAGTTCGGCGAGATCGGTCTCGTACGCGCGGATGCCCGCGGCCTCCAGCGCCTCGTTGAGCCCGATCTCCTGCGTGGCCATCGACTTGACCTTGACGACCTCGCGCTCGCCGGTCGCCTTCACCAGGTCCGTGACGATCCGGTTGGCCTCCTCGGCGTCGGCGGCCCAGTGCACGACGCCACCGGCCGCGGTCACCGACTCCTCCAACTGCACCAGATAGCGGTCGAGATGACGGAGCGTGTGGTCCTTGATCCGCTTGCCCGCCTCGCGCAGCTCGGCCCAGTCGGAGACCTCGGCGACGGCCTTGGCGCGCTTGGCGCGGATGGTGTGGGTGGCATGGCGCAGATTGCCGCGCAGGGTGGCGTTGCCGACCGCCTCGCGCGCGGCCTTCGGGAAGGCCGGCATACCGACGAACGTTCCGCTCATGCCGTCGCCTCCTCGGCCGTGCTCGCCAGGATCTCCGCGATGTGCACGGGCCGCATTCCCGTGCTGAGACGGCCCATCGTGCCGCCGATGTGCATCAGACACGAGTTGTCCGCGGCACACAGCACCTCGGCGCCCGTCGACTCGGCGTTGCGCACCTTGTCGGCGCCCATCGCCGCGGAGACGTCGGGGTTCTTGAGGGCGAAGGTGCCGCCGAAGCCGCAGCACTCCTCGGCCCCGGGCAGCTCCCGCAGTTCCAGTCCTCCGACCGCCCGGAGCAGCCGGAGCGGCCGGTCGCCGAGTCCCAGACCGCGCAGCCCGTGGCAGGTGGGGTGATACGTCACGGTGTGTGGGTAGTACGCGCCGACGTCCGTCACCCCGAGGACGTCGACCAGGAACTCGGTGAGTTCGTACGTCTTCGGCACGACCGGTGCCAGCGTCCTGGCCAGGGTGTCCCCGCGGCCTTCCGCGCGGGCCCGTTCACCCATCCGCGGATACAGCTCCCGCACCATCGCCCCGCACGATCCGGACGGCGTCACGATGGCGTCGTACTCCTCGAACACCTCGGCGAAACGCCGGGCGAGCGGCTCGGCCTCATGGCGGTACCCGGTGTTGTAGTGGGCCTGGCCGCAACAGGTCTGCCCCATCGGGAAATCGACGTCGACCCCCAGTCTGGTCAGCAGGTTCACCACGGCGCGGCCCGTGTCCGGATACAGCGTGTCGTTGACACAGGTCAGGAACAGGGCGACACGCATCGCGGCTCCTAGGGGTCGGTCATGGACGGTTGCAGGGTACGTCGCGGGTGCGCGCCGGGAAGGCGG
>NZ_JBSFZS010000192.1:0-9030 GCF_053600395.1 Streptomyces sp. NPDC005070
CCGCGCGAGGTCGGCGGCGCCGACCATGCCTGCCTCGGGGCCGAGCTGGGCGCGCGCGATCCGTGCCTCGGGGCGGTAGCCGCGGCCCGTGAGGTGCCGGCGGAAGGCGTCGCGGGCGGGACCGATGAGCAGGTCGTCGGCCGCGCTCACCCCGCCGCCGATGACGAAGCAGGACGGGTCGAGGGCGGCGGCCAGGTTGGCGATGCCGACCCCGAGCCACTGCCCGATGTCCTGGAGGAGTTCGACGCACATGGCGTCGCCCTCGCGGGCCAGCTCGGTGATCATCGGGCCGGTGATGTCGCCGATGTTGCCCTTGACGTGCTCGATGATCCCGAACGCCACCGGGGAGTCGGCCGCGGCGAGCTCGCGGGCCTCGCGCACGAGTGCGTTGCCGGAGCTGTACTGCTCCCAGCAGCCGCGGTTGCCGCACGGGCAGCGATGGCCGCCGGGCACGACCTGCATGTGGCCGAACTCTCCGGCGACCCCGAACTTGCCGCGTTTGACCTGGCCGTCCTCGAGGATCGCGCCCCCGATGCCGGTGCCGAGGGTGATCATCACGAGGTGGTCCTCGCCGCGACCGGCGCCGAAACGCCACTCGGCCCAGGCGGCGGCGTTGGCGTCGTTGTCGACCAGGACGGGCACCGCGAGCCGTCCGGCGAGGCGGTCGCGCAGCGGCTCGTTGCGCCAGGACAGGTGCGGGGCGAACAGGACGCGGTTGCGTTCGGCGTCGACCCAGCCGGCCGCCCCGATGCCGACGGCGTGCACGTCGTGCCGGTCGGAGAGGTCCAGCACCAGCTCGACGATGGTGTCCTCGACGACCTTGGGGCTCTTGGACTTGTCCGGCGTCTCGGCGCGGACCTTCTCCAGGATGTTGCCGTCGGCGTCCACCACACCCGCCATCACCTTCGTGCCACCGATGTCGATGCCGACGGTGGGGACGCGGGGTGCCGTCAGATGGGAACGGCGCTCGCGTGTGCCCACGGTCCGCAGGACGGTGGCCCGCGCGGAGCCGATGGGGGTGCCCCCCGCGCGAGCGGAGCCGAGAGCTCGGGGCAGCGCGAGGTCGCGGTAGGTGCTCATCGCGCCGATTCTGCCTTACGCCGCCCCGGGGCCGCACCGTGGAAGCGCGGTGACACATGTGACCTGTGGGCCGTCTGTGGCCTGTTCCGGCCGGCCCGCGGGGCCGTCCGGGTCACGGCCCCGCACCCCTCACAGGGCACGGTTCTCCAGCTCGTGCCGCAGGTCGTCCAGCTCGCTTCCGCCCGCCATCTGGCGCGTCAGCTCGTCCAGCGTGATCCCGTCCCGGGTGTAGCTGCCCGACATGGTGCCGCGCTTCAGCAGGACGAAACGATCACCCACGAGATAGGCGTGATGCGGATTGTGGGTGATGAACACAACACCCAGTCCGGCGTCCCGTGCGGCGGCCACATATTTGAGGACCACACCGGACTGCTTCACACCGAGGGCGGCGGTGGGCTCGTCGAGTACGAGGACCTTGGCGCCGAAATGGACGGCGCGGGCGATCGCCACGCACTGGCGCTCGCCTCCGGAGAGGGTGCCGATCGGCTGGTCGACGTCCCGGAGGTCGATGCCCATGCGCAGGAGTTCCGCGTGGGTCGTGCGCCGCATGTGGTCGACGTCGAGGTGCTTGAACGGGCCGAAGCCCTTCCGGGGCTCGGAGCCCAGGAAGAAGTTCCGCCAGACCGGCATCAGCGGGACGACGGCGAGGTCCTGGTAGACGGTGGCGATGCCGAGGTCCAGGGCCTCACGCGGGGACGACAGCCGGGTCTCCTCGCCCTCGACGCGCAGCGTGCCCCCGTCGTGCCGGTGGCGACCCGCGATGATCTTGATGAGGGTGGACTTGCCCGCTCCGTTGTCGCCGAGCACACAGGTGATGTCGCCCGCGTGCACCTCCAGCGAGACACCTTCGAGGGCGCGGATGTTGCCGTAGTACTTACTGACGTCGTCGAGCTCGACGAGCGCCGGGCGCCGCGCGGCGGCGGGTTCCTCGGTCATGTTCTCCGTCGTCACTTCGTGGCCTCCGCGCGCTTGCGGACCCAGTGGTTGAGCAGGGTCGCGAGGAGCAGCATCACGCCCAGGAAGAACTTGAACCAGTCCGGGTTCCATTCGGCGAAGACGATGCCCTTGCTCACCATGCCGAAGATCAGCGCGCCCACGGCCGCGCCGATCGCGGAGCCGTAGCCGCCGGTGATCAGACAGCCGCCGATGACGGCCGCGATGATGTAGATCAGCTCGTTGCCGACGCCCTCGCCGGACTGCACGACGTCGAACGAGAACAGCAGATGCTGCCCCGAGATCCAGGCGCCGAAGGCGACGCCCATGTAGAGGCCGATCTTGGTCTTGTCGACCGGGACGCCGACCGCGCGGGCCGCCTCCTCGCCGCCGCCGACGGCGTAGATCCAGTTGCCGACGCGGGTGCGCAGCAGGATCCAGGTGGCCACGGCGACGAGGACCAGCCACCACAGGATGGTGATCTTGAAGTCGACACCGCCGATGGTGATCGTCGAGGCGAAGACGTCCTTGGCGGAGGAGAAGCCCTCCATGTCGGAGATCGACTTGGTGGAGACCGTGCCGCTGATCAGCTTGGTGAAGCCGAGGTTCATGCCGGTCAGCATCAGGAAGGTGCCGAGCGTGATGATGAAGCTCGGCGGGTCGGTGCGGGTCAGCATGACGCCGTTGAAGACGCCGATCGCGAGGGTGGCGAGGAGCGAGACGAACACACCGACCCAGACGTTCGCCGTCATCTGGTAGCTGAACATCGACGAGATCAGCGCGGAGCTGGTCACCATGACGCCCGCGGAGAGGTCGAACTCGCCGCCGATCATCAGCAGCGCGACCGGGACGGCCATGATGCCGATGGTCGACGCCGCGTACAGGACGGTGCTGAGGCTCGCGGCGCGTACGAAACTGTCCGCGAAGAGCGCGAAGAACACGAACACCGCGACCGCGCCGACCACCGAGCCGAGCTCGGGGCGGCTCAGCAGCTTACGCAGGGGCGAGGTCTTCAGGAGGCGTTCGTCGGTCTCGGGGCCGGGCGCCGGCGCGGGTGCCGTGGCGGTCATCGGGTCCCCCGCGCCGCGTACTGCTCCAGCTCGGAGGCCTGGTCCCTGGTGATGATCTGGGGGCCGGTGAGGACGGGCTTGCCGCCGCCGAGGACGTCCGCGTTGTACTTGTAGAGCCAGAGCAGGTCCACGGCCTCGTAGCCCTGGAGCCAGGGCTGCTGGTCGACGGCGAAGCCGAGGGTGCCGTTCTTCAGCTCGGCGGCGACCTTGGCGTTCAGGTCGAAGGTGTCGATCTCGGCCTTGCTGCCCGCGTCCTGCCTGGCCTTGACCGCGGTGTCCGCGAAAGGCGCGCCGAGCGTGACGACCGAGTCGATCGACCTGTCGGCCTGGAGCTTGGCGCCGATCGAGGACTGGACGTCGGGCATGTTGGTGCCGGTGACGTAGAGGTTCTCCACGGTCCCGTCGAACGTCTTCTTCATGCCCGCGCAGCGCTGCTCGTGCCCGACGTTGCCCTGCTCGTGCAGGACGCACAGGGCCTTCTTGCGGCCCCGCTTGTTCAGTTCCTCGCCGACGGCCTCTCCGGCGATCGTCTCGTCCTGGCCAATGTGGGTGAGCGCGCCGAAGGCCTTCGACTCCTCGGAGCCGGAGTTCACCGTGATCACCGGGATGCCGGCCTTGCGGGCGCGGGCGACGGCGGCCTTCATGGCGTCGGGCTTGGCCAGCGTGACGATGATGCCGTCGACCTTCTTGTCCACGGCGGCGTCCACGAGCTGCGCCTGCTGCTGGGCCTCGTCGTCGTGCGAGTACAGGAAGTTGATGTTGTCCTTGACGGCGGCCTGCTTGGCGCCGTTCTGGACGATGTCCCAGAAGGTGTCGCCGTCGCCCGAGTGGGTGATCATCGCGAAGGTCCACCGGGGCGTGTTCACCGCGGCCCTGCCCTGGGCCGCGGCCGCCTTGCGGGCATCCTCGGCTCGCTTCCCCCCGGTGCTGCTGCATCCCGCGAGGGACAGTGTCAGCGCCCCCGCCAGCGCGATGCCCACCCAGGTCCGTGTCCGTGCCACGAGGCCGTGCCCTTCTTGCCGTGCTCTTGGTGTGCCGGGCCGTGAGGACCGGCCCGGGGGCCCTCCGGCGGGCCCTTGAGGACCGGAGTCGTACCGGCCCAAACGGCCAAGTATCGATCATTGGGATCATCCGCCCAAATCACGGTTCCCGCGCGCGCGGAGCGAGGGCCCGCGCGACCGCCGTACGGAAGGCGTCGCGTCAGGGCCGTCCAGGGAGCCGGAAGGGCGCGTCAGGGCCGTACGAGAAGCTGGAACTCGAAGGAGTAGCGCGAGGCACGGTAGATGTGGGAGCCGAACTCGACGGCGCGGCCGGTGTCGTCGAAGGTGGTGCGCTGCATGGTGAGGACGGGGGTCCCGGCCGGCTCGCCGAGCCGCTCGCCCTCGTCCGCGCTGGCCGCGCGGGCCCCGACGGACTGGCGGGCGCTGTGGAGGGTGATGCCGGCCCCGCGCATCAGCCGGTACAGGCCGGTGGCCTCCATCCGGCCGCTGTCGAGCTCCAGCAGCTCGGGGGGCAGGAAATTGCAGAGGTACGCCATCGGCTCACCGTGCGCGAGACGCAGCCGTTCGACACGGTGGACCTCGCTGCCCTCGGGCACCCCGAGGGCGGCCGCGACCTCGGTGGACGCCGGTTCGACGGCGTTGACGACCACCTGGGTCGCGGGGCGCTGGCCGGCCGACTCCAGGTCGTCGTAGAGGCTGCTGAGTTCGAGAGGGCGCTTGACCTGGCTGTGCACGACCTGCGTACCGACGCCCCGGCGCCGCACGAGCAGCCCCTTGTCGACAAGGGACTGGATGGCCTGGCGGACGGTGGGACGGGACAGACCGAGCCGCGCGGCGAGCTCGATCTCGTTGCCGAGCAGGCTGCCGGGGGTCAGCGCTCCGTGCTCGATGGCGGCCTCGAGCTGCTGCGAGAGCTGGAAGTACAGCGGGACCGGACTGGTGCGGTCGACGCCGAGCTGGAGCGACACGGTCGGATCCACGACTGGTTTGGCCACGGATCGAGCGTAGCCCCGAGACATGTTGACGGGAAGTTGTGAAGTTCGATTGTCCGGACAAACCATTGACAGCGCGACGCGTCGCCCCCCAGTTTGTTCCCATGCGCATCGGACTCATCGGAGCGGGTCGTATCGGCACATTTCACGCGGCCACGCTCAGCCGTCACCGTGAGGTCGGAGGCTCCCTCATCGTGACGGACGCGGATCCCGTACGGGCCCAGCGGCTGGCGGACCGGCTGGGCGCGACGGCGGCGCCCACCGTGAACGAGATCTTCACCTGGGGCGTGGACGCGGTGGTCATCACGGCCGCCACCTCGGCCCACTCCGAACTGATCGGCCGGGCGGCACGCTCCGGACTCCCGGTCTTCTGCGAGAAGCCCATAGCTCTCGACCTGGCGGGCACGCTGGCCGCGCTCGCCGAGGTCGACGCTGCCGGAACGGTTCTGCAGATGGGCTTCCAGCGCCGCTTCGACGTCGGCTACACCGCTGCCCGCGAGGCGGTGCGCTCGGGCCGGCTCGGCCGGCTGCACACCGTACGCGCGATGACGTCGGACCAGTCGCCGCCCCCGGCCGACTATCTCCCGCTGTCCGGCGGGCTCTACCGCGACTGCCTGATCCACGACTTCGACATGCTGCGCTGGGTCAGCGGCCGCGAGGTCGTCCAGGTGTACGCGACCGGCTCCGACGCCGGGCCCGCGATGTTCCGCGAGGCGAACGACATCGACACGGGCGCGGCCGTCCTCACCTTCGACGACGGCATGCTCGCGACGGCGACGGCCACCCGCCTGAACGGCGCGGGCTACGACGTACGCATGGAGCTCTCCGGCGAGCTGGACCAGATCGCCGTCGGCCTGGACGACCGTACGCCGATCGCCTCGACCGAACCGGCCGGACCGCCGCCCGCGGACAAGCCGTGGACGGGCTTCCTGGAACGCTTCGGCCCCGCGTACAAGGCGGAGCTCGCCGCGTTCGTGGAGGTGGTCCGCGGCGAGCGCGCCAATCCCTGCGACGGCCGCGAGGCACTGGAGGCGCTGCGGATCGCCGAAGCCTGCGAGCTGTCGCGGCGCGAGCGGCGCGCGGTCTCCCCGGCGGAGATCCCGGGCGGCAGGCTCTGACGGCCGGGGGGCTCGTTCGCGCCCGGGCAGGCCGCGGCCGCGAGCCGGCCTCTCACCCCAGGAGCCGGACGCCGGGGGTCTCGCTGTCGAGGCCCAGTCGCCGGTCGCAGTGCTTGCACGTCAGGTGGTGCGGCCGGACAAGGTTGGTCTGGATGCTGCCGGTCCCCGGCTCGTTCGCCTCCGGGCAGTGATACGCGAGGTGCAGCCGCACCCAGGGGTGGCTGGTGGGCGCGGCGGCCTTCCGGTCGTCCCGGGTGTCGGTGAAGGGCGCCCACCAGAAGTCGACCAGCGCCCGGACCGCCAGCCGGTCCCGGCCGCTCGTGGTGTCGAACGCCGCGATCCTCCCCGCGGTGTGGTGGCGCTGGAACCCGCTGCGGCTGCCGGAGCACAGCGCCTGCTCGGTCCCGCGCTCGAACACCGTGGTCCGCCCGGTCCGCTCGCAGATGAAGCAGTCGAGGGTGAACTCCAGCCGGGAGCGCCAGTAGAGCTGATGGCGGGATTCCTCGAGACCGGTCAGCTCCGCGGTGATCTCCGCCGTACGCAGCACGGGCAACGCTCCTCACACGGCACCGGGCCGCTCACCAGCGCACCGGCATCCGGCGCACGCCTCTCATCAGCATGCCGGGCAGCCAGCCGCTCGGCGGTCCGTCGAACGCCAGGTCCGGACACCGCTCCAGCAGGGAGCGGAGGGCCACTTGGGCTTCGAGCCGGGCCAGCGGCGCGCCCAGACAGTAGTGGATGCCGTGCCCGAAGGCGAGATGACCGCGGGTCTCACGCCGGAGGTCGAAGCGTTCGGGCTCCGGATAGCGCGCCGCGTCACGGTCGGCCGCGCTGAGGCCGATCATCACCTCTTCCCCCGGCGCGATCGCCGTGCCGCCGATGTCGAGCGGCTCGGCGGCATAGCGGAAGGTCGCGTTCTCCACCGGGCCGTCGTGGCGCAGCGTCTCCTCGACGACGCCGTCGAGAAGCGTCATGTCCGCCCGGACAGAGGCGAGTTGGCCGGGATGGCCGAGCAGGGCCCGGACGGCGCCGGAGATCAGGTTGACCGTCGTCTCGTGTCCGGCGACGAGGAGCAGGAACGCCATGCCGCGCAACTCCCCCGGCGAGAGCCGGTCGCCGTCCTCGGCCGTGGTGCGGATGAGACCGCTGAGCAGGTCGCCGGTGGGACCCGCGCACCGCTTGTCCTCGATGAGTTCGCCCAGATAGTCGGCGAGTTGGACGAAGGCCTTCTGCTCGCTCTCGGCGCTGGTGGGAGCCACCGTCTCCGTGGACAGGGCACGGAAGGCGGCCCGGTCCGGCTCGGGCACCCCGAGCAGCTCGCAGATCACGGTCAGCGGGAGCGGATAGGCGAAGGACTCGACGAGGTCCGCGCGCCCGCGCGGAATCATCGCGTCGAGCAGCTCGTCGGTGATCTCCTGGATCCGCGGGCGCAGCGCCGCGACCCGCCGGCCGGTGAACTCGCCCGCGATCAGGGTCCGGAGCCGGGTGTGCTGCGGCGGATCGGCGAACAGCATGTGCCGGCCGATCAGCTCCTCTCCGTAGAAGACGAACCCCGCCGTGTCCGGGTTCTTGGCCAGCCGCGCGTCGGCGAGCGCGGCCCGCGCCTCCTCGTACCCGACGACGAGCCATGTCTCATGCGCCGCGTCCGGCGGTGGCAGCCGCACCCGGTGCACGGGACCGAGCGCGCGCAACTCGGCGTAGACCGGATGCGGATCCTCGGTGAACCGCGCTCCGTACTCCCCCAGATCGATCACGACTCTCCCTCCCGTCACCCCGCTCAACGCGCGAGGGCCCCGCTCAGTGCCCGTCCTCCTCCAGGAGTCCGGCGTCGTACGCCAGCAACGCGATCTGCACACGGTTGTTGAGGCCGAGTTTGGCGAGGATGCGGGAGACGTGGGTCTTGACCGTGGCGACGCTCATGAACAGTCCGGCGGCGATCTGCGCGTTCGACCTGCCCCGGCCGACCTCGACGGCGACCTCGCGCTCGCGCTCGTTCAGGCCGGCCATCCGGGAACGGGCGCCGGACCTGCGGGTGTCGAGGGTGGAACCGGCGGCGTGCTCCATCAACTGGCGGGTGACGGCGGGCGACAGCACCGGGTCTCCGGCCGCGACCCGGCGTACTGCCGCCAGGATCTCCGCGGGCGGAGTGTCCTTGAGAACGAAGCCGGCCGCACCCGCCCGCAGCGCGCGCAGCACCTGGTCGTCGGCGTGAAAGGTCGTCAGGACCACGACCTGGGGCGCCTCCGCGCGGGCGCGCAACCGCTCGGTGGCGGTCAGTCCGTCGACGGTCGGCATCCTGATGTCCATCAGGACGACGTCGGGCCGGGTGCGGTCGACGAGTTCCTCCACCTCGCTGCCGTCGGCGGCCTCACCGACGATCTCGACGTCCTGGGCACCCCCCAACATGAGGGCCAGCCCCGCCCTCACCAACGGATCGTCATCCACGAGCACCAGCCGAATCCCAGTCATCCCCTCACCCAACCAGCTCCCCAAGCATTCCTTCGCCCCCTCCACCCTCACCCGACCCACCCCGGGGCTCAGCCGCCACACCCCGCTCCTCACTCGAACGCCGGAGAGGCTGAGAGAGGCCCCGCACCCGAAAAGGTGGCCCGGAGGAAGGCCCCCCGGGCTCCGCCGCCACACCCCGCTCCTCACTCGAACGCCGGAGGGGCTGGATCCTGCGCCGGAGGGGCTGAATTTCACGCCCGCACCCAAGCCCCCGCGTACCCGCAGTCGGCATCCGGCGTGAGGGGCCGTGCCGGTACATCGATGCCCGTCGCCACCGACGCTCACATCTCCGTCCAACGGCGACGGGCTGATGCACCGGCACGGCCCC
>NZ_JBSFZS010000193.1:0-8940 GCF_053600395.1 Streptomyces sp. NPDC005070
ACAAGAGGGGGCGGGCATGGAAAGGGTGTGCGTGATCGGGGCGGGATCGTCCGGGATCGCGGCCTGCCAGGTACTGGCGGCGCGCGGGATCCCGTACGACTGCTACGAGACCGGGTCGGAGGTCGGCGGCAACTGGCGCTACCTGAACGACAACGGGATGTCGTCCGCGTACCGCTCGCTGCACATCAACACCTCGCGCCAGATCATGGAGTACGCGAGCTTCCCCATGCCGGAGGACTCTCCGGTCTACCCCGGCCACTTCCACATCGCCCGGTACTTCGACAGCTTCGTCGACCACTTCGGGCTGCGACCGTCGATCGCCTTCCGCACCGAGGCCGTGCGCGTGGAACCCCTGCCCGACGGCAAGTGGAGCGTCGCCACACGCCACTTGGACTCCGGCGAGACCGCCGAACGGGTCTACGGTGCCGTCCTGGTCGCCAACGGCCATCACTGGAAGGCCCGTTGGCCCAGGCCGTCGCTTCCGGGAGCCGAGGAGTTCACCGGCACCCAGACTCATTCCCACGACTACCGGACACCGGAGCCCTTCGCCGGCAAACGTGTCCTCGTCCTCGGGATCGGCAACTCGGCCTGCGACATAGCGGTGGAGACCTCACGGGTGTCCCGGCGCACGGTCCTCGCCATGCGCCGCGGCGCGCACATCCTGCCCAAGTACCTCTTCGGTGTGCCCACCGACCATCTCACCGGCTCCTGGCTCGCGAGGGCCCCCCTGTCCGTGCAGGCACAGGGTCTGCGGCTGCTGCTGCGGCTCAGCCGGGGCCGCCTGAGGGACTACGGGCTGCCTACGCCCCGGCACGGCGTCCTGGCCGCGCACCCCACCATCTCCGACGACCTGCTCTCGCGCCTCGGCCACGGCGACCTCACCGTGAGACCGGCTCCCGTACGGCTGGAGGGCGACCGGGTGACGTTCGAGGACGGGAGCACGGAGGTGATCGACGCGATCGTCTACTGCACCGGCTACGACATCGCGTTCCCGTTCCTCAAGGACGAGGTGATCGATCCGTCCGGCAACGACATCGCGCTCTACCACCGCGTGGTCGCGCCGGACCGTCCCGGCCTCTACTTCATCGGGCTGGTCCAGCCCCTCGGCGCGATCATGCCCCTCGCGGAGGCGCAGTCGCACTGGGTGGCGGACCTGCTGGAGGGCCGGTGCGCGCTGCCCGGGCCCGAGCGGATGCGCCAGGAGACCGCCACATACCGCGAGAGGCTGGCGCGCCGTTATGTCGCCTCGACCCGGCACACCATCCAGGTGGACGCGCGGTCCTATCTCCGCGAACTGCTGACGGAACGCCGCAGGGGCGCGGCCCGGGCCCGGCGGGGCGCCGCCGGCCGCTGACGGTTCCGCCCCGGGCGGCCCCCGATCTCGTCACGCGTGACCCAGATCACGCGCCCCAAGTGCATAGCGAGGCGCCCTCCAGCGTCTTTCCCCAGGTGTACGAGCCGGCAAGTGCGGGGACGGGTGCGGATGGGACAGGCAAGAGCCGAGGGGACCGGCGGGTTCGACGGGTTCGTCGCGGCCCGCTGGTCGGCGTTGTTCCACCTCGCCCGCCTGCTCTGCGCGGGTGACCGGCACCGTGCCGAGGATCTGCTTCAGGAGGCCTTGGTCAAACTCTGGTTCGCCTGGCCGAAGGTGGCCGACGAGGCGCCCGAGGCGTACGTACGGAAGGTCATGGCCCGCGCCGCCGCCCGCTCCGCACGGCGGCGGTGGTGGGGCGAGCGCCCCGTGGAGATGCTGCCGGACATCGCGCACACCGGCGACGAGTCCACGGCCGTGGTGGAACGGTCGCGTCTCGAAGCGGCGCTCGCCCAACTGCCGCCCCGGCAAAGGGCGGCCGTAGTACTGCGCTACTACCAGGACCTGCCCGAGAAACAGGTCGCGGAGGTCTTGGGCTGTCCGCTCGGCACCGCCCGTTCCCACGCGTCACGCGGTGTGGCGCGGCTGCGCCAGATCCTGGCGGATGTCATCGAGCCGGTGGGGTGAAGGAGAGAATGGACCACTTCGAGCGGGAGTTGGCGCGGATGATGCGCGACGCCCAGGAACACACCCCCTTCGAGCCCGCACAGCAGAACAGCCTCCGGAACGGTGTCCGCGTCCGCCGCCGGATCCGCGCGGCACGGCGGGCCGCGAGCTGCGTCCTGGCCGCCGCCGGGATCAGCCTCGGCCTGTTCCTGCTGCCGCACGCCCCGGACAGCGACCGTCCCCTCGGCCCCGTACCGCGGCCCACCGACACCCCCGCCACCCCGTACGTCACCCCGTCACCGACCCCGTCGTCGAGCGGGGCACCCACCGAGTCGGCCACCGGCACGGCCGAGAGCACCACCGGAGCCTCCGGCCCCCCGGACACGCCCACGCCGACGGAGAGTTCGACGTCGGTGACCTCCGGCCCCGGGGACGGGGGGACGGCGACGACCAGCGCACCCGCCACCGAGACCGCGACGCCGAGGAACACCCCGACGTCCTCGCCCCCCGCGTCGGGCCCCGAACCGTCGTCGGTCGAGGTCAGCAGCACCGGGTAGCCCGGCACGGCGTCCGCGGCAGCACCGCCGCCCCACCCGGCATCCCTCTCCGCACTCCTCAGCGCGGTCCGGCCGTGAGCGTCTTCGGCCTGCCCCGCGACAGCGCACAGAACAGGACAGACCATGACGAAGGCATTGCGGTGCGCCCGCACGGACTTCGAGGAATCCGGCCGTGTGCCCTCGGACCGGCTCCCCGTCCGGCTTCCATTGCCGGCGGACCACACGGAACCCGTTCTGGACGTGGTCGTCCCCGTGTTCAACGAGGAGACCGACCTGGAACCGAGTGTGCGCCGCCTGCACGCCCACCTGCGCGAGACGTTCCCGTACCCCTTCCGCATCACCGTCGCCGACAACGCGAGCACCGACGCCACCCCGCGGATCGCCGCCCGGCTGGCCGCCGACCTGCCGGAGGCCACGTGGATACGACTCGACGAGAAGGGGCGCGGACGGGCGCTGCGCACCGCGTGGTCCGGCTCGAAGGCGCCGGTGCTCGCGTACCTGGACGTCGACCTGTCCACCGAGCTGAACGCACTCCTGCCGCTCGTCGCCCCGCTGATATCCGGGCACTCCGACATCGCCATCGGCACCCGGCTGGCCCGCGGTTCCCGGGTGACCCGCGGCCCCCGGCGCGAGATCATCTCCCGTTGCTACAACGCGCTGCTGCGGTCCACGCTCGCCGTCGGCTTCTCCGACGCGCAGTGCGGATTCAAGGCCGTCCGCCGGGATGTCGCCGAGCGTCTGCTGCCGCTGGTGGAGGACTCGGGCTGGTTCTTCGACACCGAGCTGCTGGTGATCGCCGAACGCGCCGGGCTGCGTATCCACGAAGTACCGGTCGACTGGGTCGACGACCCCGACAGCCGGGTCGACCTGGTCTCCACCGCCGTGGCCGACCTGCGCGGCATCGCGAGGATCGGCCGCGCGCTGGCCCGTGGCACGCTGCCCACAGCGCGCCTCGGGCGCGCCTCCGAGAGTGCGCCACCGGCCTCCCTGACGGCTCAACTGCTGCGGTTCTGTGCCGTGGGCGCGCTCAGCACGATCGGCTACGTCCTGCTGTACGCGTCCCTGCGCCCGGTGACAGGACCTCAGGCCGCCAACGCCTGGGCGCTGTTGGTCTGCGCCGTGGCCAACACGGCCGCCAACCGACGGCTCACCTTCGGGCTGCGCGGCCGGGGCGGCGCCCTGAGCCACCAGGCCAAGGGGCTGGCCGTCCTCGGCCTCGGACTCGCGCTCACCAGCGGCTCACTGGCCGCGCTGCACCACGGGACGCGCGCACCGGGACGCTCCGCCGAGATCATGGTCCTCGTCACCGCCAACCTGGCGGCCACGGTGCTGCGTTTCCTCCTCATGCGCAGCTGGGTGTTCCCCACGGCCGCCCGGGGCGACGGCGCGGAAGGCGGGCCCCGATGAACGAGCCCGGCCTCACGACCACTTGGGCCCGCCAGGCCCATGGTCCCCGGAACGCCACCCGTTGGCGCCCAGCCCTACGCCCCGACGGCACACGCCCGGACGGCGGCCCCGACTGGCGTGAGCGGCTGGACCGGGCGGCGAGGCGGCACGGGCCGGTCCTCGCCCTGTACGGCACGATGAAACTCGTCGGCTTCTGCGTCTTCATGTGCCTGCTGGACTCCTCCGGGGACTTCCGCCGGAAGAACCCCCGCTTCGGGGGCGGCACCCACGTCTGGGACGTCCTGGCCACCTGGGACGGCTGGTGGTACCAGCAGATCGCCGCGCACGGCTACCATCCCGCGCTCGTGCCGGTACCCGGTGCCACCGGCCTGATCACCCTGGAGGGCAACTCCGCCGCGTTCTTCCCGCTGTACCCCGCGCTGATGCGCCTGGTGTCCTCCTGCACCGGGCTCGGTCTGCTCGGCGCGGGCCTGGTGGTCTCCGTCGCCGCCTCGTTCGTGGCCGCGCTGGGCATTCACGCCGTGACCGCCCGCGTCAGCGGCCGGCGCGCCGGGCTGGCGGCCGCCGGGCTGTGGGCCGTGTGGCCCGGTTCCGGCGTGGAGTGGTCGGGCTACTCGGAGTCCCTCTACGTCGCCCTCGCCGCCTGGGCCTGCTACGCCATGATGCGCCGGAACTGGCTCACCGCGGGCCTCCTGACCTGCTTCGCGGGCCTCACCCGGCCGACGGCCACCGCGCTGATCGCGGCACTCGCCCTGGCCGCGCTCGTGGACGTGGTCCGGCACCGGCGCGCGGTGCGCCGCTGGGGGGACCGCCGCGCTCCGGAAGGACCACGGCGCCGGGACGCGGTCCTGCGCCCGGTCGCGGCCGTGCTGATCGCCCCCGCCGGTCTGGCCGGCTACCTCGTCTGGGTGGGGCACCGCATGGGCGACTACGGCGGGTACTTCACGCTCCAGGACAAGGCCTGGGCCCACTCGTTCGACTACGGACGGCACACCGTCAAGGTGCTCTCGTCCCTGATGGTCGGCCACTACGACTACCTCTTCGCCTACCCCCACGAAGACGTCATCGCCGCCGGCACCGTCCTGCTGGCCCTGATCGCCCTGCCCCTGCTGGTGCGGCTGCGCCCTCCGCTCGTGCTGACCGTCAGCACCGTGCTGACCATGGCGCTCGTCCTCGGCAGCCAGCAGATCTTCGGCAACGTGTCCCGCTACCTGCTCCCGGCGTTCCCGCTCCTCATCCCCTGCGCCACCGCCATGCGCCGGCTCAGCACACCGGTCCTGTGCACGGTCCTCACCGTCGCGGCGCTCGCCTCGGGCTCCTACGCCGGGTACGTGCTCTTCGAGGTCGGGATTCCGTGACGGACCGGGCCCCGCACCCGATCCGCGGTGCGGGGCACGTACCGATCGTGGCGCGGTGTCAGGCGTTCTTAGGCGCCGCCTGCTGCACGACCTCGAACGACCAGACCGAGGACCCGCTCGCGGCGGGCTTCGGGCGGTCGCCGCCGCCCTGGTGGGCCGACTTCATCGGGCCCTCCATCCACGCCTGGAACGACTCCTCGTCACGCCAGCGCGTGTACACCAGGTAGTCGTCGGTGCCCTCGACGGGACGGAGAAGCTCGAACCACTCGAAGCCGTCGGAGCTCTCCACGGCGCCGGCGCGCGAGGCGAACCGCTTCTCGAGGGTTTCCCGCTGTTCGGCGGGGACGGTCAGGACGTTGATCTTGACTACGCTCATGCCCCCATCCTGCCGCACCGCGGAGGGAGCACGGCTCAGGGGCCGCCCGATGCCCCCGCCCGGACGGCCCCCCTCGCTCCGGTTCCGGCTCAGCCGGCGGTGAGGAGCTGGAGCGTGTCGATGACGCGGTTGGAGAAGCCCCACTCGTTGTCGTACCAGGCGACCACCTTGATGTGGCGGCCGTCGACGCGGGTGAGGGCCGAGTCGAAGATCGACGAGGCCGGGTTGCCCGTGATGTCGGACGAGACGAGCGCGTCCTCCGAGTATTCGAGGACACCGGCGAGCGGGCCCTCGGCAGCGGCGCGGTAGGCCGCGAGGACCTCGTCGCGGGTCACGTCACGGGCCACGGTGGTGTTGAGCTCGACGATCGAGCCCACCGGCACCGGCACCCGGATCGAGTCGCCCGACAGCTTGCCCTCGAGGTTCGGCAGCACCAAGCCGATCGCCTTGGCGGCACCGGTCGTGGTCGGCACGATGTTGACGGCGGCCGCACGGGCGCGCCGGGCGTCGCGGTGCGGGCCGTCCTGGAGGTTCTGCTCCTGGGTGTAGGCGTGCACCGTCGTCATGAAGCCGTGCTCGATGCCGGCGAGGTCGTCGAGCACCGCGGCCAGCGGGGCGAGCGCGTTGGTCGTGCACGAGGCGTTCGAGACGATCGTGTGCACGGCCGGGTCGTAGGCGTCGTTGTTGACACCGAACGCCAGCGTCACGTCGGCGCCCTCCGCCGGCGCGCTGACGAGCACCTTCCGCGCACCGGCGTCGAGGTGCGCTCCCGCCGCCTTCGCCGAGGTGAAGCGGCCGGTGGCCTCCAGTACGACGTCCACGGAGAGCTCGGCCCAGGGCAGCTGCCCCGGTTCACGCTCGGCGAGCACCTTGATGCGCCGGCCGTCCACGACGAGGGTGTCCCCGTCGACGGTCACCGGGCGGCCGAGCCGGCCGGAGGTCGAGTCGTAGGCGAGCAGCCGCGCGAGGGCGGCGGGCTCGGTCAGATCATTCACCGCGACGACTTCCAGGTCCGTGTCGCGTTCGAGCAGGGCGCGCAGCACGTTGCGCCCGATGCGGCCAAATCCGTTGATGGCGATGCGAGTCATGATTGTTGTCCCTTCGGCTCCCTCCAAGACTCGCGCGCGGTGCCGGGCGATGACAGCGGCGAGATCGCCATGGTCCGCAAGGATCGCGCCAGCCGGCCGGGGACGGTCCGTGGCGGTCTACTCGCCCTTGGTGAAGGTGCGCCGGTACTCGCTCGGGGAGGTGCCGAGGATCCGGTGGAAGTGCAGCCGCAGGTTGGCTCCGGTGCCGAGGCCCACACCCGCGGCGATCTGCTCGACACTCCACTGCGAACGCTCCAGGAGTTCGCGGGCCATGTCGATGCGGGCGCGCATGACCCACTGCATCGGCGTGTATCCCGTGTCCTCCGCGAAGCGCCGCGAGAAGGTGCGCGGCGAGACGGCCGCGTGCTCGGCGAGTGCCTCCAGCGAGAGCGGCTCGTCGAGCCGGTGCAGGGCCCATTCGCGGGTGGCGGCGAACCGTTCGCCCAGCGGTTCGGGGACGCTGCGCGGGACGTACTGTGCCTGGCCGCCGCTGCGGTAGGGGGCCGCGACCAGGCGGCGGGCCGCGTGGTTGGAGGCGGCCACCCCGAGGTCGCCGCGCAGGATGTGGAGGCACAGGTCGATCCCGGAGGCGGCGCCCGCCGACGTGAGCACACTCCCCTCGTCGACGAACAGGACGTTCTCGTCGACGTTGACGAGCGGGTGTTTCGCCGCGAGCGCCCGTGTGTAGTGCCAGTGCGTCGTGGCCCGCCTGCCGTCGAGCAGCCCCGTGGCGGCGAGCGCGAACGCGCCCGTCGAGATGGCCGCGAGGCGGGCGCCCCGCTCGTGGGCCTCGATCAGCGCGGCGACGACGGCGGGCGGCGGGTCCTCGCGGTCCGGTGACCGGTAACCGGGGACGAAGACGAGTTCGGCCCAGGAGAGTTGTTCGAGGCCGTGGGCGACGTGGTACGAGAGGCCGTCGCCGCCGGTCACGAGGCCGGGCTCCGCGCCGCACACCCTCACCTCGTACGGCATGCTCGCCCGAGTGGTGAACACCTGTGCGGCGATGCCGACATCGAGCGGCTTGGCCCCCTCGAGCACGAGAACGGCGACGCGGTGCAAGGGAGATGCCGACACGGTGAAGAGCGTAACCCCCTTCACAGGAGCCACACACGCCGTGCGAGGATGCGGCTCCGGTATCGAATACCGGTGTAGAGGGGATCCCCATTGAAATCAAGGAAACTGAGCCGTAAGCGGCAACGCGCAACCATAGTCACCGCGGCGGCCGCCTCGGTCGTCGCCGGCGCAGCCCTGCTGCCCAACTGGTCCGCGGGCGCGGCGAGTGTCAACGCCGATCCCAAAGTGGACGCGGCCACGAAGGCGACCTTCCAGCGGCTGGCGGACGCGGTCTTCACCGACCGTACCGACGCCCTGGTGGGCGACGACGGAACGAAGCGGAAGACGTCGCGGTTCTCCGGCGACGTACGCCTGTCCTCGGCCCAGTCGCGTTCCGAGAAGTCCGCGCTGACGAAGCTGGAGAGCCGCAAGGCCCGTCTGGCGGAGCTCGGCGAGAAGTACCGTTCGGCCAACACCACGGTGTCGCTGGACCGTACGCGGGTGAAGGGTCGTAACGCCACGGTCGACGTCACCGAGACGACGACGCTGGCCTACGACAAGGCGACGGGCACCGAGCCGAAGACCACCGGCTTCGAGGCGCACCACACGCTGACGTTCAAGGCCGACCACAAGGGCGACTGGCAGCTCACGGGCGTCCAGGACACGGACGACGGGGTCGCGGTCAACCAGGTCGAGGCCACGACGTTCGTCGCCACGCCGATGACCGGTGACACGACGCCGCCGTCGGCGACCCGTGCCGCCATCACGAGGCCGGCGCCGGCCAAGCCGAAGAACTTCTCGGCCACCGGCCTGGACTACAACGCGATGGCCGCGTACGCCGCGAAGTACTGGAAGAACTACAACCCGGCGTACCCGAACTTCAACGGGGAGGGCGCCGGCGGAGACTGCACGAACTTCGTCAGCCAGTCCCTGAAGGCGGGTGGCTGGAAGCACGTTCCCGGTTACGTGAACGACTTCCACAAGTGGTTCGGCAACGCCGACATCCAGTCGGACTCGTTCGTCGGCGTCAACCCGCGGCGAGGCGCCGGGGTTCAGCCCGAGGTGAGGCGGAACAGCATGCGGCCGAAACCGACCTGGTCGCCGTCCTTCACAACGGACGCGC
>NZ_JBSFZS010000194.1:0-8691 GCF_053600395.1 Streptomyces sp. NPDC005070
CCGAGGTCGACGCCGATGAAGCCGTCCGGCTCGTACTGCTCGGCCTCGGGCACGTCACAGGTGGCGACGAGGTAGAACACGCCGTCCCGCTCGACCAGGTCGGATTCGCCATGCCGGTGCGCCTGGAGCATCTGGAGCGCATCGGCGGAGCACACGAACGGCACGTTCCTGACCCGGCCGTCCACGGTCCAGATGGACACGGTCCGCTGGTCGTACTGCCAGCTCAGGCAGCGGTCGTCATACGGCTGGGCAGCCTCGGGGCGAAAGGTGACCGGCTTGGACTCGGCCTTGCGGCGACGCCTGGAACCGTCCCTGCCGAGGTTCCCGGCCCGAATGTTGGCCTTGAGCGTGGTGTAGGCGTCGCGGACCTTCTTGATGGTGTGCTGCGCCGCCTGCGCCCCCAGCCCCCGCGCCTTCAGCTCCGCGTAGGTGTGTTTGCGCAGCTCGTACTCACGCGGCACGTCGTGCTCGAATGCCACCTCCGACGCCCAGTTCGCGGCGTCGTTGACCGTGCGCAGGGTGCGCTCGAGCGCGGAAGCCTGTGCGGCGTCCGGCAGGAGTTTGACCTGTGTCCCGATCTTCACGGGCGTGATCGTAGCGTTGATCTATGTCACCGCGCTGGGAGCCGAACCCCGATATCCGTAGGGGCCGCTGGTCGGCTCCCTAAAGGGTGTCTCTGCCCGGCGCCTGCGGCTGGGGGCACCTCCCGGCCCAAGGCTGGGGGAGAGTTCCCCAGTCACATCTGCACGTACCTGTGGGTTGAGCACTTCTGGTCGCCGTCCTACTTCGCCGCCTCGTGCGGGGGCGCCCCGCTCGCCGTCATCAAGGAGTACATCGAGAACCAGAAACGTCCCGGCTGAGGTCAAGAGCGCGGGCCCGTGCGCCCGCGCGGGTCAGAGCAGCGTTACGAAGCGCTTCCTCCCCGGGCGTGAACGCCCGGGGTTCCGCGCTAGATCACGCTGAACCGAAGATCCCGCGCACACGTAAAGGGAAAGGGAGCGGGGTCTCTCACAAGGTCCGGTCCCTCATGCCACCCGGGTACGCACCCGACCGATTCAAGGAGTACGCACCCATGAGCACCGCCCGCCTGAGCGACCGGCTGTCGAGCCACCAGCCTCTCGTCCTCGGCCTGTTCCGCATCGTCCTCGGCCTGCTCTTCGCCAGCGAGGGCGCTGCCACGCTCTTCGGGATACTGGGGCGGCAGAGCAGCCCCGTCGGCGACTGGCCGTTCTGGTACGCCGGTGTCATCGAGCTGGTCTGCGGTGTTCTCGTACTCCTGGGTGCCGCTACGCGAGGCGCCGCGTTCCTCAGCTCGGGCACCATGGCCTTCGCCTACTTCACCGAGCACCAGAAGGACGGCCTCTTCCCCCTGCAGAACGGTGGCCTGTCGCCTGCGCTGTTCTGCTGGGCGTTCCTGCTCCTGGTCTTCTTCGGGCCCGGCGCCCTGTCCCTGTCGGGTCTGGTCCAGGGCAGGGGAATCGCCCGGGACACAGCCGGCCTCGACGCGGTCTGAGCGCTCGGCCGCCAGGGCAATGGCGGCCGAGCCGGCCTTTTCCGACCTGTGCCCGGTTGACGGCCTGGGGTGAAGTAGCCGGTGTCGTACGGCAGTTCAGTGATCGCCGGTCTGCTGTGTGCTCTCGGTGGTGTCGGCGTGGGTGTTCTCGCGGCTCGGTGAGGCGATGTCCCTCCGAACGTTCTCGGTCAGGAGGGACGTCCGCCGAACTGCCAGTTGTGCACCTCGATGTCGGCGTACCGGTCAGCGGTGAGGACGGCACGTGCCGTCTCCGGGTCCGGCGCCCGGAGCAACACCGCCGTGCCCAGCCAGGTGGTGCCGTCGTCCGACAGCAGCGGCCCGTAAGCGATCAGTTCCTCCCGGTCGCGCGGTACCGCGAGGTCGGCAGCCTGCCCCGTGCCGAGGCCGATCACCAGATACCGGTTGCCGCCGGTCCGGCCGCCGGGGAAGTCCCACATGGTGCGCCCCAGCATGTTGCGCCACCGTCGCAGCAGCACGTCCCGGTAGACGCCGGCCTGGTAGTTGGGCTCGTCGAAGACGAACGCGCGGGCGGTGGCGTGATCGGGCAGGTCGAGGATGTGCACGCTTCCCGTGGGTGTGTCGCCGTCGTCGGTGAGGGTCGGGCCCCGGGCGATCATCTCCTTCGCGTACTGGTCCATGTAGGACCAATGTCTTTCCAGCAGTTCGTCGCGCAGCGGCCCGGAGCCGGGCCGGTCGCGGTGGTAGCAGAGGAACTCCATGCCCATAGGTTCGCTTCGAGGACATGGAAGAGCGAGTGATTTTGGCGGTCACGACCACTCGGCAGCCTCATCCCGCTTCGCGGGCCGCGGCGGGCGAGGCTTCGGTCGGACCGCCGAGAGCGCCGAGACACGCGAAGTCGTGGGCGACGACCTCAGGCGTTGACATCTCTACGGGCAGTCGCTTTACTCCCGGACAGCACCGGAGCCGTGCTCCGTGTTCAGAGACACGCCCAGCCGGTATGCAGGCCTCGCGCCACGAGCCCGGCCCAAGTCGCCAGGACGTCACCTACGCGTCCGAGGCGGGGACGTGCCCTCTTCCCTCTGGGAGCTCATCCACATGAGCCATTTCAGCCGCACTTCCCGCACCCTCATGGGCACCGTCATCGGCGCGGCAGCGCTGGTCGGATCACTGGTCGCACCGGCGACCTCAGCACAGGCCGCATCCGTGCCTCTGCCGCCCACACACGTCGGCTTCGACTATCAGATCGGCGGTGCCTACACTCCGCCGGCCGGGGTGAAGGTCGTCACCCGGGACAACGCCGCCTCCCCGGCGGCAGGCCTGTACAACATCTGCTACGTCAACGCCTTCCAGGCGCAGCCGGGTGCCGAGAGCGAGTGGGACTCCGACCTGCTGCTGCGCGACGCGTCCGGCAAGGTCGTCTACGACGAGGACTGGGGCGAGGCCTTCCTCGACATCGGCACCGACGGCAAGCGGCAGCGGATCGCAGGCAAGATCGGAAGCCTGATCGACCGCTGCAGGACCAAGGGCTTCCAGGCGATCGAGCCCGACAACTACGACAGCTACACCCGGTCCGGCAATCGCCTGACGGCCAACAACGCGCAGGCGTTCATCAAGCTGCTCGCGGCCCGCGCTCACACGGACGGCCTGGCCATCGCCCAGAAGAACACTCCCGAGCTGGCAGGCAACCACACCGCCAACGGTCTGGACTTCGCCGTGGCCGAGGAGTGCGGTCAGTACGACGAGTGCGGCGACTACACCAGCGCCTTCGGAAACAACGTCATAGTGATCGAGTACACCAACTCCGGCAGGTCGAAGGCCTGCAACGGGTGGGGCGGCACGCTGAGCATCGTCCAGCGCGACGTGGACGTCAAACCGGCGGGCAGCAGCGGCTACGTACGCAAGACCTGCTAGACCACGGGCCGACTCACGTCGAGCGCCAGCCTGCGGCGGCCCGCCGCCGCAGGCTGGCGCAGGCCTGTCGTTCTCGGGCCGTGCCGTGAGCATTCGGGCCCCCGGTGATCAGCGTCAGTCGGGGAGGTGCGCTGGAAACGTCGTCGTCAAAGCCCGCAGGAGCCGGTCCGCGTACTCCCGCTCGGCGTCCCTGAACTGTGGATACTCGGTGACGAAGTGGTTCCACTCCACATACCCGACCGCGTCGACCACGTCCTCGTAAAGGATCTTCTCGCGGTGCGGATACGGCCACTCGCCCGACAGCCGAAACACGTCGTGCAGCAGCTCGTAGCGGAGCGGATGCCGCTCGGCCAGCAGCACGGCGTCGTACAGATCCTTGCCCTGCCCGTGCATGTCATTGACCAGCCACATCAACTTCCAGGCGAGGGAAAGCTCAGGTGTGGCGGCTTGTACGACCGTGCCGCCCGGCAGTTCGGCCCGCTGGGGTGCTTCGGGCAGCCGCTCGTTGAACACGAAGTCGAGCTGGACGTGACCGCCGGGCAGCCCGGGCGAGTTCCACGGCAGCACCATACGACGGCCCGGTACCCGGTCGTAGGTCCAGATGTCCTCGATCACCGCTCCTCGCGCCGAGACGTCCACCTCGTGTCCGAGCGCCTCGGCCAGCGTCTGCGCCGCCGCGGCGATCCCGTGCAGCATCCGGTCCGTACGGCCGTCGTCGATGTGTGAGGTGTCAGGAACGACGACGAAGTCCAGGTCCCCGGGTTCGCGGTGTTCCGCCGGCCCAAGCCCTTCCACGCCGTCCCGCTCACGTCCGTACCCCCACAGGCTCCTCGATCCAACCGTCGTCCACGGGCAGGTCGCTGTCATGCGGCACGAACTCGCGTTCCACGCTCAGCACAACGAACCTGCCGAGCTCGGTCAGCAACCGCTCCAGGGCCAGCCCCACGCCATCGGCACCCACCCTCACGGCACCGCCGTGTCACGAACCGCTCGTGCCGTGCGCCGGCCCGCATCCGCGAGGCGTTCCACGACAGATGGGCGCCGTGCGGCACCACTCGGGCCGCGATCGCGGCCAAGTCCGGGTCCGCGTCGAGCAGCAGCTTCACATGATGCTCGAAGTACCGTTCGTCGTCTCCGCCGAGCCGATCCGGAACCTCTGCGGCCCACGGCGCGCATACTCGGTTTTTGGTGGGTGCTACTGATACCGCCTGTCAGTTCCTGACGCACTGTTCCCTACAGGGACATGCCGCAGTACAGACGTCGTCCCGGCGTGGCATCGCGAGCGACCTGGCCGAGGCGTTCGAGGAAGTCGGCCATGAGCTCGGGGTCCGCGCCGCCACCGTCCTCCGTGTGGGTCCATGCGGTGGCGGCTCCGAGCAGGTGCACCGAGGTGGCCGCCGACAGGGCGTCACGAAGGGATTCCGTGAGCGAGACAAGCCATGGCCCTTCAGGCTCGGGGTCGTTGAGCAGTTCGCAGAAGCGAGGGTCGGCTTCCACTTGCTCCACGGATGTTCCGGTCAAGTGGGCCTCGACGGTTCCGAGGATCATGTAGGGGTCTGCCCCCTTTAGGCCGAGCGTGCCGAACGTGTCGTCCATACCGTCGCCTTCGAACAGTGCGAGGGCCTGCGTGTCATCGGCGGCCGCGAAGTAGTCGTAGATGTTTCCCATGGCTGGATCGTGCCAACCGCACGCAGCGTCGTTCAAGGGATCGGTCGACGCGGGTATGGACCCGGGTCCTTGATACAGGGACAGTCGCGCTGGGTAGGGCGGTCGGGAAGATGAGTACGACAGCTCATGCCCCCGCCGTGACCGGCGTCGACGATGGAGTTCGTCATCAACGAAGCCGGGAGTCCGTTCATGCTCAGCCGTACCGCCAGCACTCTGGTATCTGCCGTCGGACGGCTGTCCGTGACGTGCGACCCCGGCGCGGAGTTCGCGCCGGGCAGCATCATCGCCGCGAACCACACTTCTCTGGCCGACCCTGCCGTGGTCGTCGCTGCTCTGTACCGTCTCGGCGTCACGCCTGTCGTCATGGCAGCCGCGGGACTGTGGCGGATCCCGCTGCTGGGTCGGTCTCTCACCCGTGAAGGGCATATCCCCGTCCACCGGCGTGACCGGCGGGCGGCAGGCGCGCTCGGCCTGGCGGCGCAGGCCTTGCAGGAAGGGCGGCTGGTTCTCATCTACGCCGAGGGTGGTCTGCCTCGCCGCAAGGATGCTGCGGAGGCGGCCCCCGGTGACTTCCGTACCGGCTTGGCCCGCCTCGCCGAGCGCACCGGTGCGCCGGTGGTGCCGGTCGGTCAGGCCGGCGCCCGCCGCGTCACCTCGGGCAGCGCGATCAAGCAGATCGCGGGCCTCGCCACAGTGCCGCTGCGCCAGCCCGACCTGCACGTCCACGTGGGTGCCCCGATCATTCTCACCGGCGACAGCACCGTCCGCACGGCACGGGCCCGTACCGCGGTGACCAGCGCGTGGAGGACGGCGGCCGCGCACCTCGGTGAGCTTCCACGATCAGCGGGCCACGGCCACGGCCACGGCCACGGCCACGGCCACGGCCACGGCCACGGCCACGGCCACGGCCACGGCCACGGCCACGGCCACAGCCACGGCTACGGATCCGGTCGCCGGGCGCCCGGCGTGTAGGCGGGCGATGGCCCCGTCCCCCCCGAGGCTGCTATATCGCGTCAAGCCACCTGGGGGAGTTCTTCACGTGGGCTCTTGTCGTTCCGGTCGGAGCGTTCAAGGATCTTGAAGAGCTGTCGACAGATGGCGCGCTTGAGGCAGCGTTGTGAGTCACGGGGTGTCTTGCCCTCAGCCACTCGACGGGCGACGTAGCTCTTCGTGGCGGGATCCAGCCGCATCCGGATTAGCGTGATGGTGTGCAGGGCCCGGTTGAGCTGCCGGTCACCGCTGCGGTTGATCCGGTGGCGGTTGGTCAGTCCCGAGGACGCGGGGATCGGCGAGACGCCGGCGAAGGAGGCGAAGGCCGCCTCGGATCGGAACCGGCCCGGGTGGGACCAGCTGACCAGGACCTGAGCCGCAGTGATGGGACCGACGCCGAGCAGGTCAAGGAGTTCTGGCGCCAACTGCCGTATGAGCCCGAGGATCTCGTTCTCGAGCGCCTTGGCCTCGGTCTGAAGAGCCTGGATGCGCTGGGCGGTGGAACGTAGTGCCCGCGCGGTCATTCGGTGCTCGATGCCGTGGGCCGGGCGGTCGCGCAGTTGCGCGCAACGCGTGACCTGGGCCGGGCGCTTGAGTTTCCGCAGTTCGGCGCGGAGATCGTCGGGGGCGGACACGATCAGGGCCTTGAGCTGGTTGATCGCGGCGGTGGAGGCGAGGACCGCGCCGTGGCGGGTGGCGAGCAGGACACGGAGGGCCTCGCGTTCGCCGCGGAGCCGGGGCTGGATCAGGTGCTCGGTGGAGAGCGCTTCCTTGGCAGCTCGGATGGCGTCGATCATGTCGGTCTTGCGGCCGCCACGGACAGCGGGCCGCTTGGGGCGGCAGACCTCCACGACACGCTCGCCGGCCTGGTCGAGGAAGGTGGCCAGGCCAGCGCCGTAGCTGCCGATACCTTCCAGTGCCCAGCAGCGGCGGTCGGGGATGTGCTTGCGCGCGAAGTCGAGCAGGCGGCGATAGCCGCGGGCGTTGGCCGAGGCATCGGTGCTGGCCAGGACCGCACCGATGGGGCTGACGGCTGCGGCGGCGAGGGTGTCGCGGTGGGTATCGACGCCGATGACGCCGTCGACCTGTTCTGCGAGCATGGTCACGCGGTTGTACTCCTTCAAGGGCGGACGGCCGTGGTCTGCGTCGGCCTGGGTGGAGTCACCGCGTGGCAGAACTGTGATGAGTCACGTCGAAATGGCGGACAAGCTGCTGATCAAGCCAACGGGGTGGGCCAGGCCGACGCCGACGTCCGGCAGACATCTCGGGGGCACGGCAAGCTGCAACGAGCCGCCAATTACCTTGTGGGTCATGCCGGAACGTCGGCGCCGAGCCTGGCAGCAACCCAGCCCGGGCCGCAGCTCGACTATCACAGTTCCCTTACGGCCAGTTGCTGTGTTACCTGTGGTGCCAGGCGCAGTGTAGTGGCACATCAGGTGACAGAGGGCCGCGCTCTATTTGATGTCAACGGCGGCTGGCCTTGCGGACGTTCATGCAGCGTGGCCAGCCGCCGGGGGCTCCCCGGGACCGCTCGGTCACCAGCGCGCCGATCGCGGCGCCCAGGTCCAGCGGCTCGCACACATGGTGCAGGGCCATAGACGTCGTACGCCGTCTCGGCTTCGCCGTACGGCCACCGCCGCCGTTTCTTGCGCGCCGCATCCAGCGCGGCGCGCAGCGCAGCGCTGTACCAAAGTGCCAACTATTTCTCTGATTCGGCGCTTCAAGTCAGCGAACCTAGTTGGCATCAGCGCAGGTCACGAAACGATGCCTGATGTCAACTATCGACCCTGGTCACAACGGACTTGCGGCGACCGTCCATGATCAGCCCTCGCAGATAGCAGTCGCTCGTGGCAGCCGGGTGGCGGGGAGGCCGAGCAAGGCCAGGCAACCCCGGCCCGAGGCATAGATCAGATCCGGACGCCGAACTGGAAGGGCATGTTGCTCATCGCCTCGTAGCGGACGAACGCGCCGGAGTGCGGGGCGTGCAGCACCTGGCCGCCGCCCGCGTAGAAACCGACGTGGTGCTGGTCGCCGAAGAAGATGACCAGGTCGCCGACCTGGAGATCGCTCTGCGAGTAGATGCGGGTGCCCGCGTTGGCCTGGGCCTCCGAGGTGCGGGGTATGGTCACGTCGGCCTGGGCGTAGGCCCAAGAGGTGAGGCCCGAGCAGTCGAAGGTGCTGGGGCCGGAGTGGGCGTACGCGTACGGTGCTCCGATCACGCTCTGGGCGGCGGCGAACGCGGCGGCGGCGCGGCCCGAGGCGGCCTTGGTGGTGCCGAGGTCGACGCGCTCGGCGGCGCGGGTGGCCCGCTGCCGGTCCTGGGTGGCCAGCGCCGCCTTCTCCTGCGCGGTCAGCGTGTTGAGGAGCTTCTGCGCCGCCCCCAGCTTGCTCTGGACCTCCTTCTTCTTGCTCGCGAGCTTGGCTCGGGTGTCGGCGAGGTCCTTGAGCTTCGCGGAGGCCTCGGCACGCTGCTGGGCGAGCGAACGCTGCTTCTCCTGGACCTTCTTGAGCGACTCGGCCTGCTGAGCGGTCAGCTGGTCCATGGCCGAGGCCTTGTCCAGGAAGTCGTCCGGGTTCGAGGAGAGGAAGAGGGCCACGGAGGGGTCGATGCCGCCGGTGCGGTACTG
>NZ_JBSFZS010000195.1:0-8691 GCF_053600395.1 Streptomyces sp. NPDC005070
AGTACATCCAGTACGAGGACTTCCGGCCGGCACACCGAGAGCACGCACCGGGCGCCGCTCCTTGACGGGCAAACGTTGCCTGCCGCGGCACTAGCTGCGCCGGCCGGCGAAGAGTTCCAGGTGCGCGCAGTCGGGACACCGGAAGGCGTCTATCTGCCAGCGCGGCCGGCCCATCAGTCGGGCGCCGCCCAGCGGGCCCCGCTGAAGCGCGCCCTCGACCCACCGGGCGAACCCGCGGGCGCCCTGTCCGGAGTCCTCGACGAAGCCCGGCTCCAGCCCCACACAACCGCACTGCGTGCACCGTATGTCGTTCACGCGCGGGAGTGTATTGACATCGCTCAAGGGCCCGGTGACCGGGGCCGGTCGGCCCGCCGGGGACGTCAGGTCAGCGGCCCCGGCCGGGGCTGGGGTTCCGGCACCGGATCGGGGCCCGGCGGCTTCGGGATCGGGGACGGGGAGGGTACGGGATCGGGCCCGCCCGGGTTCGGTACCGGGTTGGGGCCGGGCTTCGGTACCGGCCTGGGGCCGGGTTTCGGTCCCGGCGCGGGATCGGGGCCGCCCGGGGTCGGGCCGGGCGGCGGTCCCGGTTCGGGGTCGGGGCCGCCCGGGGTCGGCACCGGGTCCGGGAAGGGTGACGGCCCCGGGGGTTCGGGGCTCGGTCCTGGAGTGGGTGCCGGTGGTACGGGGTCGGGATACGGCTGCGTCATGGCGGTCCTCCAGCCAGTCGGTACGTCGGCCCTCTGGACTTGTCTCCCGCGTACCCAGCGCCCGGGCCCCCACTCACCCCGTCGCGCCGGGACGGCGCCCGGACGGCCCAGTCCTGTCCTGTCCGCACCACCGGACCAATGGGTGGACGCCGGAGGCCGAGCCGGCCCCAGCCGGAAGACGGCCGGAAACCGTGTCCGTCGTGCGACGTACGGGCCACGACGCCCATGGTCCCGTCCCGGCACGCACTCTGCGCGCCGCCACGACCGGGCCCTGCCCGGCGCGCACCCTTCGGGCCACGCCGGCCGGAGCCCTAGCCGACGCGCACCCTGCGGAACGCGGCCGCCGCGGC
The DNA here is from genome assembly GCF_053600395.1 of Streptomyces sp. NPDC005070. Lineage (NCBI taxonomy): Bacteria > Bacillati > Actinomycetota > Actinomycetes > Kitasatosporales > Streptomycetaceae > Streptomyces > Streptomyces sp. NPDC005070. The sequence goes on from NZ_JBSFZS010000195.1 coordinate 1,058, forward strand.
GGCGAGGCCGAGGCGGGGGCTCGACAGCACCGGCACATAGGTCGAGGCGAGTCCCTCGGCCGCGGTCATGGACGCCTGGGCGAGGACGATCACGTCGGCGTCGGCGACCGCGTCGGCGGCTTCGGCCACCGCTCGGGCGCAGCCGTCCGTGTCACCCGCCTCGAACAGCGCCCACGCGTCGTCGACGAGGGCCGTACGGGCCTCGACGGGACGACCCGCGCGGCGGGCCTCCTCCTCGACCAGGGCGACGGTCGGTTCGAGGGTGCTGGCCACGGTCGCGAGGACGACGACCCGGGAGCCGGTGGCCACCGCGGCGGCGGCCATCGGCCGGTCCACGCGGAGCACGGGCACCCCGGCGTCGGTCCGTTCGGCGATCGCGCCGATGGTCGAGCAGGTGCACAGGACGACCCGGGCGCCGTCGTCGACCGCCTCGGCCAGCCGCGCCCGAACGTCGTCGGCGACCGCTTCGGGCCCCTCGCGACGGGCCCGCGCGAGCAGTTCCTCGTCGACGAGGTGCCGCAGCTCCAGGCCCGGGTGGTCCGCGTCGCGCAGCGCGTCGAAGACGGGGATATGAGCCGGCGAGGTGTGCAGCAGGGCGAGGGGCCCGAACCGGGGTGGGGCCGGAGTCATCAGAACCGACCGGGGTGCGCCGCGAGCCATTCCATCGCGGCCTTCAGCAGCGCCGGGTCGGCCGCCGGAGCCTCCTCGGGATGCCGCGCGGCCCACTTCACGACGTACGGGCAGAGCGGCGCCACGACGACGCCCTCGCGGGCGGCGATGCCGTACAGCTCGCGGGCGAGGGAGCCGGCGATGCCGTGGCCCTCGTGCTCCGGTTCCACGATGGTGTGCACCGGGACGAGGGCCCGCGCGGGCTCCTCCAGGACGAAGTACTCGATGTGCCCGACCACTTGGCCTCCGGCGAACGCCTCGAGGCGGCCGGCCGGCCGGTCGTCGCGGATCTCGATGTCGCTCACGGGCACTCCTCGGGTCCTTGGGTCCTGGGGTCCTGCGATACCGCCGCGCCGTCGCTCAGACGGTGACGGGCACGGCCTGCGGGCTGCGCTGCTGGTCCGAGCCCGGTACCGGCTCGGACGGGTCGGCGCCGAGGGACACGATCCGGTTGTCACGGTCCACGTGCACGACCGCCGGCCGCAGCGCCCGCGCCTCGGCGTCGGTCACCTGAGCGTAACTGATGATGATCACCAGGTCACCGGGGTGCACGAGATGCGCCGCCGCTCCGTTGATGCCGACGACACCGGAGCCGCGCTCCCCTTCGATGACGTACGTCTCCAGGCGGGCGCCGTTCGTGATGTCCACGATGTGGACGAGCTCGCCGGGCAGCAGATCGGCGGCGTCGAGCAGATCGGCGTCGATGGTGACGGATCCGACGTAGTGCAGGTCGGCCTGGGTGACGGTGGCACGGTGAATCTTGGACTTGAACATGGTACGAAGCACGAAGAAACTCCCGATTCGTCTGCTCCCTGCCTGCTCGGCAGGTCAAGGGCGGTATCCGGAGACTACATCGCTCGGCATGCCCGGTCAGCTGTCGTCAGGTGTTCAAGGACTCGCACCGGCCCGCTGTCGACCTTTCCGACGTCGCGCCAGTCACATACGCACGCGCGCCATGGACTCCCGGCACGTTTTCCGTTCCAGGGGATGCCGTGCGCCTGGAAGAACCCATCGGCCGGCTCGGCACTGGACACGGCGTACCGTCCGTCGTCTGCAAGCATCTCCGCGGGAACCACGGTTCCAAGGTCTTCTGGCACCAGGCTCGAACCGGTGGCCGACGGCCCACCCGCGCCCCTGACGTCCTCTTCTCGTCGGCCGCGCCTGCGCATCGGCCCGCCACCGGACCGGACGACAGGCGCCGCACCCGGCAGCGGCAGCGCCGCCGGATTCGATGCGCCGGCCTTCCGCGAAACCTGCCGGGAAGCGGAGGGTCGCCGTTCCCGGCTTGCGGCGGGTGGCACGCGCACTCGGCAGCCCTCAATGCGTATGAATATCAGTCCAGCGAGTCATTCGACGAGTGTGCATACGGCAATCAATATTGCTCGGGAAAATCAAGAGCACTCGCACGAGTGAAGCCGGCTGGGACTATTTGGCCTGCATGGATACGGTTCGACTACGGTAGCGGAAGAGCGGGTTCCGGCCCCCGTTCATGACGGGTTCGACCCAGCAGGGAAATCGCGAATTCTGGCAATGGGGACTTCCGTCCGCCCAGCCGTGCTGCTCCGGTGTTCGCAGTGCCGGGGCCCCGTCATACGTATGCGTAGAGAGGATGAAGCACCATGCCACCCGTAGTACCGCCCTTCCTGATCGGCCTCATCGCCGCGCCACTTGCCAAGCGTCTCCTCAGGCCGTTGATGCGCGGCATCGTCAAGACGTCCGTCGGTCTCGCTCTTGAGGTGAAGAAGGCGACCCACGAGGCCGGAGAGAACATCCACGACCTTGCGGCCGAGGTGGCCGCCGAGATGGTGGCGGCGCAGATCGCCGCCGGTGACGTCGGAGCCCGTTCGGATGACGGCCGGCAGGCCGCCGGGAGCGGCACCCCCGAGGACGAGAAGGACGAGACCACCGCCCGGGCCGAGGGCGAGGCGAGGGCTTCGAAGATCCGCGCGACTGCCGGCGCCGGCAAGGCGCGCTGACGGTTTGTCCAGCGGCCCGGGCCGCTGCGCGGGCTCGGAACAATGCGCCCGAGTGGCGGTCGGCCGCGGATATTCCGACCACATCGCTTTCCCCTGACTTTTCGCTCTGTCGCATTGATTCGTCATGCTCGTCACGGTTTTTGCGACCTCCACAAACAGGTGATCGTACACATGCCATCTCTGCTGGGTACCGCGGCCGGATATCGCTCCGTGGATGTGGATATTCGTCCACGTTCGGTCATTCCGGGCCGCCAGCGCTGGGACGTCAAACTGGTTCTCGGACGGCCTCAGGCGGCCGAAATCCTCGTTGCGGTCCTGCGACGCCTTCCCGGGATCACCGAGGCGCAGGCCAGCCCGGTCACCGGTGGGGTCCTCGTCCGGCACGACGCGCGGGTGGAAGCCGCGGATGTCGGCCGGCTCGTCCGCAGAGCCGTCACCCTGGTTGTGGAGAACTCGGCCGGAGCGGGGCGTCCGGCCCCGGCACGGCCCACCGCCGAGCCCGCCCCCCGCCCGGATCACGGTGTCGTGCGCCCCGTGCTCGCCATCGGGGGTGGGGTGGCGGCCGGCATCGCCCTGATCCGCGGGTCGGCGCTGAGCAAGCAGCTGGTGGCACTGGGGGCAGTGGCGGCGGCGACCACGGCCGTCGTCCGGAAGGCCTGGCGCGGAACGGCCGACGCGACCCGGGACCTGCCCGGAACCGAAGCCGGACCACACCCCCTGCTGGAGGTCGTCGGACCGCACCGCCGACGTCTGTACCGCGCCTCCGCGCTGTCGGTCGCCTGCCAGGTCTCGGAGATGGCGCTCGGCACCTTCCTCGGCTGGACCGCGCTGGTCCTCATCAAGGGCGAGGCCGCACCGCTCGTCCGCTTCGGTCTGACGACCGCGTCCGCTCAACTCTGGGGCCTGGCAGGGCTGGTGGCCGTCGCCTGTGCCGCCGTGGCGGGTCTCTCGTACTCCTCGAACCTCCAGTGGCGCCGGCTCGGCCAGGACATCGAGCACGACTGGCGCAACCGGACGTACGCCCACGTGCAGCACCTCGAACTGCGGCACCTGGAGGGCGAGCGGACCACCCGGATCGCCGGCGCGCTCACCGACGACGTCCGCCAACTGGGCGCCTTCTTCGCCACCTCGGCGGGCGACCTGCTGCAACTGGGCACCAGCCTGACCATCCTGGTGCCGTTGTTCCTGCTGCTGGCGCCACAGATCGCCTGGATCGCGTTCCTGCCCATCCCGTTCATCGCCTGGCTGTCGTTCCACTACCAGGACAAGGTCGCGGCCGACTACGCCGTCTCCGGCGAGCACCGCGCCAGACTGCACAGCCAGTTGGTGAACACCCTGGAGGCCGGCGCCACCGTGAAGAGCTTCTGCACGGAGGACTACGAGGCCGAGCGCATCGCCCGGCTGAGCGGAAACGCCCAGGAGAGCGACGAGCAGACCGACCGGAGCACGATCCGCCACGCCGAGATCGTCCGGGTCTGCACGACCAGCTCGATGGCCGGAACCCTGCTGATCGGCGGCCGGTCGGTACTCAACGGCAGCCTGCCGTTCGAGGTGTTCAGCCCGTTGATCGGGCTGCCCCAGATGGTGCTGCTGCGCATGAACCGGCTCGGCGGCATCGTCGACCAGTACCAGCGCACGATCACCGCCTACGACCGGGTCCAGCGGCTGCGTGCCCTGCCCGCCGAGACCCACGGCACCGGCGGGCCGCTCGACATCGAGAAGGTGCGCGGGGAGATCGTCCTGGACGACGTGACCTTCGCCTACCCCGGCCGGCCGCCGGCCCTGGAGGGCCTCTCCCTGACGATCCCCGCCGGGCAGGTCACCGCCCTCGTCGGGGCCACCGGCTCCGGCAAGACGACGATCGCCAAGCTGCTGATGCGGTTCCAGGACACGGAGTTCGGCAGCGTGCTGCTCGACGGGCGGGACGTGCGCGACCTGCCACGGCACGATCTGCGCCACGCGATCGGGTTCGTCGCCCAGGACCCTTTCCTCTTCGACGGCACCATCGCCGACAACATCCGCTACGGCAGCTTCGGCACCTCGGACGAGGCCGTGGTCGAGGCGGCCATGATGGCCGAGGCCCACACCTTCGTCGCGACGCTGCCGGACGGCTACGACACCGTGATCGGCGAACGCGGCGCCGCCCTCTCGGGCGGCCAGAAGCAGCGGATCGCCCTGGCGCGCGCGATCCTCAAGGACGCGCCGGTCGTGATCCTCGACGAAGCCACCTCCGCCGTCGACAACGAGACCGAGGCCGCCATCCAGCGCACGCTCCGCGTCTTCGCGGCCGACCGGACCATGGTGATCATCGCCCACCGGCTCTCCACGGTCCGCCACGCCGACCGGATCTACGTCATGGACAAGGGCGGAGTCGTGGCCGAGCAAGGCACCCACGACGAACTCCTCGCCCGGCACGGGCTCTACGCGTCCCTCTGGCAACTCCAGGCCGGCGAACTCGCCGCCTGACCGCACCCGCCACGCCTTCCGACCGCCCACCGCGTGACGCCACCGCGGTCGGCGCTTCTCGCGCGCCCTGCGCACACGCCTGCCCATACTTCTGGAGGTACCCCCATGTCCCGTCGCGACGGCGAACCCCTTCCGCTGACGGCGGCCCAGCGCGAGATCTGGCTCGCCGAGCAGCGCGCGGGGAAAGCGCTCGACGCCTACCGCATCGGCGAATACCTGGAAGTCCACGGCCCGGTCGACGCCGAGCTCGTCGAGACCGTGCTGCGCCGGGTCGTCGACGAGATCGACGCGCTGCACGTGACCTTCGTCCACGACGGGCAGGAACCACGCCAGGTCGTCCGTGCGGCACGGGACTGGGAACCGACCCGGCTCGACCTGAGCTCGGAGCCCGACCCCCGGGCGGCGGGCCTGGCATGGATGGCCCGGGACCGGATGCGCTCGCTGGACCTCGCCCGCGGTCCTCTCTTCAGCCTCGCGCTGATCAGCCTCTCGCCGGAGCACCACCTCCTGTACCAGAACTACCACCACCTGGTGATGGACGGGTTCGGTCTCTCCCTCGTCCGTCGGCGGATCACGCGGATGTACACGGCGCTGGCCGCGGGCGGCCCCCTCCCGCCGTCGCCGCTGCGCGCGCTGGACGACCTGCTCCGCGGTGACGCCGACTACCGCGCCTCGGGGCAGTTCACCTCCGACCGGTCGTACTGGACGGAGCGGCTCGCCGACCTGCCGGAACCGACCCAGCTCACCGGCCGGGCCGCGCGCGGCGGCAACGGTCCGCGTTCCGCGGTGGAACCGGCGGCGCTCCGCGTGGACACGCTGCGAGCGGCGGCAGCGGAGACCGAAGTCCACTGGTCCCGGCCGCTGATCGCGGCGGCGGCTCTCTACGCGCACCGGCTCACCGGGGACCGGGACGTGCTGATCGGCCTGCCCGTCACCGGGCGCGAGGGGGCCGAACGCGCCCTGATGTTCTCCCCCGGCACGGTGGCGAACGTGGTGCCCCTGCGTCTGCCGGTGAGGCCTCAGACGCGGTGGCAGGACCTGGTCGCGGAGGTGGCACGGGAGGCCGACGCGGCCCTCGCGCACCAGCGCTACCGCAGCGAGGAACTGTTCCGGGACCACAAGGTCCCCGGTGCCACCGGGGCGGCGTTCCCGCTCGTCGTCAACATCATGGTCTTCGACTCCGCGCCGAGCTTCGCCGGGCATCCCGCGACCCTGCACTATCTGCTCCCGGAGCCGACCACCGGGCTGGCCCTCTGGGTCACGGGCCGACGGGGAGACGACGAACTCCGGGTCGAACTCAAGGGCGCGCCCCAAGCCTGGAGCGAGGACGAACTCGCCGTCCACCAAAGGCGTCTGATCGCGCTGCTCGACACCGTCGCACACCGCGCCCCGCAGGAGCCGGTCGGCCGGATCGGCCTGCTCACCACGGACGAGGAGCATGAGCTGCTGGCGCTGGGTGCCGGTCCGGTGGCCGGGGCCCGCGCCGGGAGTCTGGCGGAGGTGTTCCGGGCGCAGGTGCGGGCGACGCCGGACGCGGTCGCGGTGGTGGGGTCGGACGCGTCACTGACGTATGCGGAGCTGGACGCACGGGCGAACCGGCTGGCGCACGCTCTGATCGCCCGCGGGGCGGGTCCGGAGCGGCCGGTGGCGGTGGCCCTGCCACGCTCGGCGGAACTGGTGGTGGCGATCCTCGCGGTGCTCAAGACCGGTGCTGTCTACGTCCCCGTCGATCCGGAGTACCCCGCCGCCCGCATCGCGTACATGCTCGACGACGCCCGGCCGGTCCTGCTGGTGACCGACGCCCGCACCCAGGACCGGCTGCCCGAGGCCGCTCCCGCCGGACACCTGGTGCTCGACGCCCCGGACACGGTGACAACGTTGGCGGACTGCCCGGCGACGGACCCGGAGACAGCCGTCGCACCGGAACATCCGGCCTACGTCATCTACACCTCCGGCTCCACCGGACGGCCCAAGGGCGTAGTGCCCACGCACGGCGGTCTGCTCAACCTCTTCGCCGACCGGCAGGGGTCACTGCCCCTGCTCGTGGAACGGCACCGGCTCCGTGTGGCCCTCACCACGTCGGTCTCCTTCGACGCGTCCTGGAACCAGCTGCTCTCCCTGCTCTCCGGCCACGAGCTGCACGTCCTGGACCACGCGGCCTGGGCCGACCCGGACGCCTTCGTCGACTACGCGAAGCGCCGTCGCCTCGACTTCATCGAGGCCACCCCGTCCTACCTCCAGGTTCTGGTCGAGCGGGGCCTGCTGGACGATCCGCAGTGGCGTCCCGTGATGGTCGCGTCGGGCGGGGAAGCCGTCCCCGAACAGCTGTGGGAGCGGCTGCGCGCGGCCGACGGGGTGTCCTGCCTGAACTTCTACGGGCCGTCCGAGTGCACCGTGAACTCGGTCGTCGCGCCGATGGAGTCGAGCCCCCGCCCGGTCATCGGTCGACCGGTCGCCAACACCCGGCTGCACGTACTGGACGCCTCGTTGCAGCCGATGCCCACGGGTGTGCCAGGTGAGCTG